>NZ_JASJXO010000020.1:0-60645 GCF_035018625.1 Subtercola sp. RTI3
AGATGTGTATACGAGACAGGGCGGGGAGGGGCGGTGCGGTGCGAGTGGAGAAACGAACCGACTCAGAGGTCGAGCGCCACCGCGGCGTCGAGGGCGGCCTCGATGCTCTTCTGCCAACCGGTCATCAGCTTGCCGGCGTCGTGGTCGTACAGGCTGGTTCCGTCGACGAGGTTCGACGAGCACGCGCAGATCATGCCGGCTCGCAGCTTTCGAAGTCGCGCCACCACGAACAGGGCCGAGCTCTCCATCTCGACGTTCAGAATGCCGAGCGAGTTGAGCTGGCTGATCCATTCGGGCGTCTCGGCGTAGAAGGCGTCGTCTGAGCAATTGATGCCCGAGAGCACGGCGAAGTCGGCGGCCGACCCGTTCGAGCCCGCGCCAGCCAGGGCATCGGCGGCGTTCTTGAGCGCGATGGTCAGTTCGAGGTCGGGCACGGCCGGAAAACCGGGGTGCGCGTAGGCCGCGGTTGTTCCGTCGTTGCGGAGTGTGCCCTCGCTCACCAGCAGGTCGCCCGGGTTGATGCCGGGCTGCAGGGCGGCCGAACTGCCCACGCGAATGAAGGAGGTGACGCCCACCCGGGCGAGTTCTTCGACCGCAATGGCCGTCGACGGGCATCCCATGCCCGTCGAGGTAGCAGTGATGAACTTGCCCTTGTACCAGCCGGTCATCGTTCGGTGCTCACGGTTGTGGGCGACCTCGGTGACGTCGGTCAGAAACTCGGCGATCAGCGGCACCCGAAACGGATCGCCGGGGAGCAGGGCAATGGTGCCCACCTCGCCGGGAGCGATACCGATGTGGTACTGGCGCGCGTTCACGCCCGCCTGAGACTTGTCAATGATGGTGGTCATGGTGCTCTTTCGGTGGTCGAACGGATGCCATGCGGCGGTCTCTACTTGCCGGTCGACTTGCCCGCGTTGGGGCCCCACTTGGCCAGCACGGCCGTCTCGACGAATGTGGCTACCGTGTACAGCAGAATCGAGACGAGTGTGATGAGCACCACGATGGCCCAGATCTGCCCGTACTGCGACTGCGACTTCGCGGTGGTGATGGCAGCGCCGAGGCCTTCGTAGGTGAACAGCCACTCGTAGAGCATGGCCCCGGTGATGGCGCCGGGAACGGCGATGCGCATCGAGGCGAAGAAGTAGGGCAGGGCGGTGGGAATGGCGACCTTGCGCATGATGGTCCAGCGGCTGCCGCCATAGACCTTGATGAGGTCGACCGACTGCGAGCTCACCGATCGAAAGCCCAGCGTCAGGTTCACGAGCAGCGGGAAGAACACCACGACACCGCCGATGAACGCTGCCGTGACGAGGCCGTTGCCGAAGACCAGAAAGATGACGGGCGCCATCGCGAGCAGCGGAACCGTGCGGAGCAGCATCGCAAGCGGCATGAACATGAACTCGATCGGCCGAATCAGCGTGAACAGCACCGAGATGACGACTGACGCGCCCACCCCGAACACAAAGCCGATGGCGGCGTGGCCGAGTGTCACGCCGAGCAGGCCGGCGAGCACATCACGATTCTCGGCCGCCGTGGTCTTGCTCTTGGCCGAGTCGACGAAGAGGTAGTTGAAGACATCCGCCGGGGTCTTGGCGATGAACGGGTTGGCGTGCAGAAGAACGATAGCGAGGTTCCAGAGCAGGCCGAGGATCACCGCGCTGATCACAATCGTCAGCACGGTGGTAACGAGCCGCCGCCCCACATAGCGCAGCGTCGAGGCCGTCTGGGGGCTGATCACGGCGCGCGAGAGCGTGGGGGCGTGGGTGGGTGCTGCGGTGGCCATCAGAAGCCTTCCCCTGCGCGTGCGTCTCCGGCCGACCATGGTGTCGCCAGGCGGCCGATGCGGCCGATGACGAAGTAGGCCAGACCAGCGACGCCGCCGCAGATCAGTGCGATTGCCCAGAGTTTGACCGAGGCGGCCGTGGCCTGGGCGGCCAGCAGGAGGATACCGATACCCGAATCGACTCCGACGAGAAAGTACTCCCCGAGCACGGCACCGAGAAACGCGGCCGGTGCGGCCAGCTTGAGAGCCGCCAGAATGCTCGGCACGGCAGCGATGAGGCGCACCTTGAAGAGCTGGGTGAGGCGAGAGCCGCCGTATGCCTTGATGACATCGAGCTGTGTCTCGCTTGCCGCGTTCAGCCCCAGGATCGTGCCGATCACGGTGGTGAAGATCACGCTGAGTGCCGCGAGGAAGATCGAGGTCGAGCGCCCGCCCGCGGGGGAGAGCAGCGTGACGATCGGCGCGATGGCGGTGAGCGGGATGCACGAGCAGACGACAGCCAGCTGCGTCGAGAGGCCCTCGAGCCACGGAATCAGCAGCACGATGAACGCCAGGAAGAAGGCGATCAGGTTGCCCCAGAGAAAGCCCCAGAGCGCCGACATGCCGGTCTGGGCGATGGCGTTCCAGTACACGCCGTCGGTCAGGTCGGTGAAGAGTTGCACGAACACGTTGAACGGCTGCGGAACCGACTGGGTGAGCGAGAAGAAGGTCACCGAGATGAACTGCCAGGCCAACAGGATGACGATCACGCCGACGACGGCGCCCACCCACGGCGGCATCGACCGAACCGACTGCATCGATCCGAGGAACGACCGCCGTGCGGGGCCGCGCGCGGTTTCTGCGTCGATCGCGATGCTCTCACCGAGTTCGATCTCGATGTCGTGCTGTACGTCAGTCATCGACGACCGTTCCGTGGGCACCGAACAGAATCTCTGAGATCTGGTCGACGTAGGCGTGGAATTCGGGGGTGCGGGTGAGCTCGGGCAGGCGCGGGCGCGGCAGGTCGATCTCGACGACCTGGGCGATACGGCCGGGCCGCGAACTCATCACGGCGACCACGTCAGAGAGAAAGACAGCCTCGCTGATGCCGTGGGTGACCATGAGTGTCGTGGCAGGCTTCTCTCCCCAGATGCGCAGCAGCTCGACGTTCATGCGCTGGCGCGTCATGTCGTCGAGGGCTCCGAACGGTTCGTCGAGCAGCATGATGGTGGGTTGCACTGCGAGGCAGCGGGCGATCGAGACACGCTGGCGCATGCCGCCGGAGAGCTGGGCGGGCTTGGCGTTCTCGAAGCCGGTCAGCCCGACGAGCTTGATCAGGTCGTCGATCAGACCGGGTGCGGGGGTGATGCCGGCCACTTCGAGCGGCAGGCGAATGTTCTTGGCGACCGAGCGCCACGGCAGAAGAGCTGAGTCCTGAAACGCGATGCCGGTCTCATGGCCGCGCTGAATCTCGGCTGCCGACTTACCGTTCACCACGACAACGCCCGAACTCGGCTTCTCGAGCCCGGCCAGGATGCGGAGAATCGTTGATTTTCCGCACCCTGACGGGCCGAGAAGCGTGAGGAACGAGTCTTTCTTCGTGCCCAGGTTGATCTCCGACAGAGCCTGAACCGATTTGCGGCCCAGCTGGAACGTCTTGGTCAGGCCTTGGATGTTGATGCCCGTGGCGAGATCCGGCCTTCCGGCCGGGTCGCTGGTGGCAGCCGTGAGCAGGCTCGAAGGGGAAGTGACCATGGTGTTCTAGTTTCTCTTATCGAAGACCGACAGAAGGTGCGGCGATTAAGACGCGGTGGGGATGGTGAAGGACTGGATGAGCTCGGGGTGCTCGGCGTAGACCTCTTTGATCAGGCTCATGTCGAAGAGCTGGTCGGCGGTGATGACCGTGCCCATGGCGGCGAGCGACGTGATGTTCTCGGCGATCAGCTCGTCGGTCATGGTGAACAGACCGTTCTTGTTGACATCGGCCGTCAGAATCAGTGAGTTCTGGGCGGTGGCCTCTTGAGTCTGCTCGTCGAGGTCGAGCTTCTGGTCTTTTCCGTACGTGTTCACAGCGTACGCAGCGTTGCCGGCGGGGTCTTTCACGGCGTCGCTCCAGCCCTTGATCTCGGCGACGAGGAATGCCTTGAGAAGGTCGCGCTTTGTGTCGATGGAGTCTTGCGTCACAGTGAACGTCTCGGCGACGAACGGCAGGCCGTTGTCGGCGAAGCCCAGAATGACGGGCGTGAAGCCGTCTTTCTTCGCCAGAATGGGCTCATTCGTGATGTACGACATGTGGGCGTCGTAGGCGCCGGTCTCGAGCGGAGCGATGTCGTACTGCGTGGTGACGAGCGTCACGTCGGCCGTGGTCATGCCGTTGGCCTTCAAGAAGCCCTCGAACGTGGTCTGGTTGCCGCCCGACTGAACGCCGATCTTCTTGCCCTTGAGGTCGGCGATGGTGCGGATGGGGGTCTTCTCGGCCAGAGACATCAGGCAGAACGGGTTCTTCTGGTACGTCGAGCCGATGATCTTCAGCGGTGCGCCCTGCAGAACCGAGGGGCCGGTGATCGAGGGGCCAGAGAGGCCGACGAGCGACTGGCCAGAGAGCAGGGTCTCTTCTGCGCCGGTCTGGCCGCCGCCCGCGAGCAGGGTCACGCCGGCGAATCCTGCACCGGTGTAGTAGCCCTTCTCGGTGGCATAGTACTCGCCGCCGAACTCGATGTTCTTGATCCACGAGAGCTGCAGAGCGATGGTGCCGAGACTTCCGGCTGCGGCGGTGGCGCCGGCGCTGGCAGCGGTGGTCGAACCCGAGGTCGAAGAACCGGTGCTGCAGGCAGCCAGAACGGCCGTGCCGCCGATGGCCAGCGCACTCAGGCCGCCGATGCGCAGAAAGCCGCGTCTGTCGAACGGTTTGTTCAGGATGGGCGGGGTGGTGAAGGCATTCATGTGAACTCCCAAGTCTGCGGTGGCGTGCAATGTCAGTGTGTCGACCCCAAACGCTGTGAGAAGTCGACTTCACTACTGAAGCGAAACGCTACTTCGCGAATGTTACCGCCGCATTTCGGCGGCGTTGCCTTCGGTCGCCGGGCGCACGAATCAGTAACGTCATGGGTATGACTGACCCATCGCAGCCGAGCCATGCGGCCCGTCGGGAGGCCCTGCTCGTGAGGGTGGTCGACCACGTTCTCGAGAATGGGATCAGCCAACTCACCTTGCGCGAGCTCGCCGCGGCTGCGGGCTCGAACAACCGCATGCTGCTGTACTACTTCGGCACTCGCGAGAATGTGATCGTCGCAGCGCTCGAGGGCGCTGAACGGCGCTTTCCCACGATGCGTGCCATCATTCCCGCCATCGACGACACCAGTGTTGCCCTCGAGCAGCGTCTAACCGATGCGTGGTGCACGATTTCTGACCCCGTGAATCTGCCGTTTCATCGACTGTTCTTCGAGATCTTCGGCCAGGCCGGCTTTCGTCGCCAGCAGTTCACCGAGCTTCTGGGCGACATCGGTACCGAGTGGGTCACCCACGTGGCGAAGGCGTTCGAGCACGAAGGGGTCGACCCCGAGCGCTCGCTCGTCTTCGCGCACGAGATCGTTGCGCTCTGGCGGGGGCTGCAGGCCACCTTGCTCAGCGTGGGCGACGCCGCGCTTGTCGACCGGGCGGCACGGGAGTCGACCGCGGCCCTGGTCGGGCGCCTGAGGTCGGCGGCATATTAAGAATCTGTTTCGGCGCGCCCGTGCATGTAAAAGTTTCGTTTCGTCGCCTGCGGCTCCGTGAACCATTTGGTTCACTGGGAGCATGAAACAGATCCATTTAGGTGTTTTCGAAGTCGCTGGCCCTCAGGTCGGCGGCACCCTCAGCTGGCCGCACCCGCGAAGCGATTCGCTGCGGTACCACGAACTCGATTTCTGGATCCACATGGCCCAGCTGCTCGATCAGGCGGGTTTCGACTTTCTCTTCTTCGCCGACGGCTTCGGTTTTCCGTCGATCGACGGTGACCTGCCGGAGCTTGCCGCCCGCGGCGGCATCAACTTTCCCGGCATCGACCCGGCGCTACTGATTCCCGTGCTGGCGCAGGCGACCGAACGCCTCGGCTTCGTGGTGACGTCGTCGACCGGCCTCGATCATCCGGTGCAGACCGCCCGGCGCTTCGCCACCCTCGACCACCTCACGGGCGGCCGCATCGGCTGGAACATTGTCACGGGTGCCTCGGCGAACACGGTGGCCGAGCTCTTCGGCCACAGCACGATGAAGGCGCACGACGACCGTTACGACCAGGCTGACGAGTACGTCGACCTTGCCATGACGCTCTGGGAGGGCTCGTGGGAAGACGACGCCTTCATCGGCGACAAAGAGAGCCAGGTGCTGGTTGATCGCTCGAAGCTGCACCGCATCACGTTCGAGGGCCAGCACTTTCGTTCGACGGGGTACTTCACGGTCGACCCGTCGCCCCAGCGCACCCCCGTTCTGTTTCAGGCCGGCACCTCGGCCAGGGGCCGGGCGTACGCTGCCCGCAACGCCGAGTGCGTGTTCGTGCAGGGCACGACGATCGCGGCCACGAAGGCGAACGTCGCCGACATTCGTGCCCAGGCGGCCGCCCTTGGGCGCGACCCCGAGTCGGTGAAGATCATGGTGGGCCTCACCGTGACGGTTGCCGAGACCAGCGAACTCGCCGCCGCCCAGCGCAAAGAGTTCGACGATCTGCAGACCGATGAGGTCGTGGCCGTGCTCTACGCCGGCAACACCGGAATCGACCTGCTCGCGCTCGACCCAGACCGTGACCTCACCCAGCTGCACGACGACGGCGGGCCCATCGGGCAGATGGGCCAGAGCAACATCGACCGCTTCATGGGCAAGAACGGCGAACCCGCTCTCACCGTGCGTGAGATTCTCGACCAGCTGCGCGGGCGCGGCACGCGTGGCCTGCAGCTCGTGGGCGACCCCATCGAGGTGGCCGACGAACTCGAGCGCCTCGTCGACGAGACCGGGCTCGACGGGTTTCTGCTCGAACCCATCTTCGCGCCCGCCGACCTCGAAGACTTCGCGCGGCTCGTCGTGCCCGAACTCCGTCGGCGCGGTCGCATGCCGGCAGCGGCCGGTACGGGAACGCTGCGCGAACAGGTTCTGGGTCGGCCGGGCGCGCACCTGTCGGCCGACCACCCCGGTACGAAGTTCAGCGTGACGAGCGCCGAGTGACCAGCCAGCCCGGCGACCGCCTGCTGGTCGCCGACTTCGTGGTGACGATGAACGCCTCGAACGAGATCATCGCCGATGGTGCGGTGCTCGTACGGGGTTCGGTCATCGAGGCGGTGGGCCCGGCATCCGATCTGATGGCCCAGTACCCCGGTGCCGAGGTGACGAGGCTGGATGACCGGCTCATCATGCCCGGCCTGGTGAACTCGCACCACCACTCCGGGGTTCTGCGGGGTACCGCAGAGCACCTGCCCGTGTGGGAGTGGCTGCGCCTGCACATCGACCCGATGCACCGCGTGCTGCAACCGGCCGAAGCCGAGGCTGCATCGTGGCTCTGCTACGCCGAAGGGCTACTCTCTGGCACCACCACCGTGGTCGACATGTGGCGCTACATGCAGGGCAGCGCGCGGGCGGCCGAGGTGCTCGGAAACCGGTTGGTGACGGTGAACTATGTGGGCGAGCATCCGCAACACGACTACTTCGACACGCTCGACGACAACGAGGCGATGCTCGACGAGTGGTCGGGAGGCGCCGGCGGCCGCATCTACCCGTGGGTCGGGCTCGAGCACCTGTTCTACGCCGACGGGGCCGGGCAGCAGCGCGCCATCGCGCTGGCGAAGAAATACAACACCGGGTTCTACACGCACTGCAGTGAGTCGGAGATCGAACTCGCTGAGTTCGACAGTCGGTATGGGTCGAGGCCCATGTTCGCCCTCGAGAAGCTCGGCTTCTTCGATGTGCCGAAGACCATGCTGGCGCACGCGGTGTGGCTCGACGACAGTGAGATCGAGCTGATCGCGCGCCGCGGTGTCGGGGTGTCGCACAACCCGGTGAGCAACATGAAGCTGGCGAGCGGCATGGCGCCGGTGGCGGAGTACCTGGCGGCCGGTGTCGCCGTGGGCATCGGTACCGACGGCGAGAAGGAGAACAACAACCTCGACATGTTCGAGGAGATGAAGGTGGCGTCGCTGCTCGGCAAGCTGCGAAAGATGGATGCTGCGGCGATGGACAGCTGGGCCGTGCTGCAGATGGCCACCACGGGTGGTGCCCGCGCCCTCGGCCTCTCGCACGAGATCGGGTCGCTCGAACCGGGCAAGAAGGCAGACCTCATCGCGGTGCGCACCGATACCCCGCGCATGACTCCGCTGATCGGTGACGGCATCTACGCGAACCTGCACCACAACCTGGTGCACGCCGTTCGCGGCAGCGATGTCGACCTCACGATGGTCGACGGCCGGGTGGTCGTCGAGGGCGGCGAGCTGCTCTCGGCAGACCTGCGAGACGTCATCGACCGCGCCCGGGCCGTGGTGCCGGGGCTGTTCGAACGACGGTCGGCATACCTGGCCGGCGTGGATGAACCCGGCGGCGTGTTCGCTGCACAAGCCGCAGCACCAGCCCCTGCCCCGACCAGCATGAAAGACTGAAGCCGTGACCATTCCCGACCTTCTCGCCCTGCCCAAAGCCGAGCTGCACCTGCACATCGAAGGCACCCTCGAACCCGAGATGGTGTTCGCGCTCGCCGAGCGCAACGGCATCTCGCTTCCGTTCGACAGTGTCGACGAGCTTCGTGAGCGGCTCGAGTTCACCGATCTGCAGTCGTTTCTCGACCTGTACTTCGCGTGCAGCATCGTGCTGCGAACGAGGGCCGACTTCGCCGACCTCGCACGGGCCTACCTCGCCAGAGCCCACGCGCAGGGGGTGCGGCACGTCGAGATGTTCTTCGACCCGCAGGCGCACACGAGCCGCGGGGTGGCGGTCGACACCGTCATCGACGGGCTGCGTGACGCGCTCGCCGAGGCGAACCTCGAGTGGGGCATCACGGGCGGGCTGATTCTCTGCTTCTTGCGCGATCTTCCCGTCGAGAAGGCCCTCGAGACTCTCGAGTCGGTGGCCCACCGCGCGGGTGACCTCATCGGGGTGGGGCTCGACTCCACCGAGGTCGGCTACCCGCCCGAGCTGTTCGAACGGGTGTACCGCCGGGCGCGCGAGCTGGGCCTTCACGCGGTGGCGCACGCCGGCGAAGAGGGCGGCCCCGAGTACGTGTGGCCGGCCCTCGAGGTGCTCGGCATCGAGCGGCTCGACCACGGCATTCGGAGCCTCGAAGACCCGGCGCTCGTCGAGGCGCTGCGGGAACGCCAGATTCCGCTGACAGTGTGCCCGCTCTCGACCGTGCGGCTGCGGGGAGTCGACACGATGGCCGAGCATCCGTTGCCCCGCATGCTCGACGCGGGGCTCCTCGTCACCGTGAACAGCGACGACCCGTCGTACTTCGGTGGGTACATCGGCGACAACTATGTGGCGGTGCAGCAGGCCTTCGACTTCGACCTGTCCACCATGGTGATGCTCGCCGGCAACTCGGTCACGGCGTCATTCGCGAGCGACGAACGCAAGGCCGAGTTGCGCGGCGAGATCGCGGCGTGGAGCGCGGCGCAGGGGGCGTAGGGGTCGTAGGTTCGCCCGCTACGCGCTGGCTGCAGCGCCCAGCTCGGGGTACGAGACCTGCCCGCGCCACCAGGGCGTCTCGATGAACCCACGCTTCAGAAAAAGCAGTTCCATCGAGGCAGTCCACCCTTCCACGCCGTCGAGTTGTGAGAGCGTCGAGGTGATGAAGGTGTACAGGTCGTTGGTCGACGGCATGATGATCTCGCAGAACAGGGCATTCTCGTCGAGCGTCGCAGCCAGGTAGCGCACGGCGGGGTGCTGCGCGAGTTCTCGGGCCACGGCATCCATTCGCGCGGGTGAGACCTTCACGGTCATGAGCGTCTCGGCGCCCATGCCCAGGGCAGGGGCCGGTACCAGCGTGAGAATGTCGATGCACTCGGCCGCCTTCAGTCGTTCGAACCGGCGGCGAACACTCGACTCGTTCATGCCGAGGCTGTCAGCGATGGCCTGAAAGGTGACCCGGCCGTCGTCGCGCAGCAGGTCGAGAATCTTCCAGTCGGCGCTGTCGAAGTGAGCGGGGCTGCAGGGCGTGGGCTCGACGATCTGCAGGTCGGTGGTGCTGGGGGTGCCTGGGGTGCCTGCGGTGCGGGTGTCTGCCGGATGCTCGACGGCAGGTAACCGCAGCGTGTCGGCGAACAGCTGCCGCCCCCAGTCGAACGACACCTTGTAGATGTGCATGATGAGGTCGCTGCGCCAGCGTTCGATGCCGGTGATCGACTGGAGTTCTTCGACGAGTTGCGGGTAGTGGGTTGCCCCGCCTGAGACCGCGAGCTCGGCGAAGATGTCGTAGCCGCCAGTGACAATCGTGACGAATCGCACATCGGCATGGGTCACGAGTTCGGCCGCCACCAGAATCTGCATGCCGGGCTGGCAGGTGATGCGAATGAGAAAGGTCGAGACATCGCCCGTAGCACCGAGCGACGGTACTACCGCCACTTTGATGACGCCCGCCGAGATGAGGTGCTGGCCGCGCCGGGCCACCGTGGCGGTCGACGAGTCGACGACTTCGGCAATGGCCCGCCAGCTGGCCCGGCCGTCGTTCTGCATGGCGACCACGATGCGGCGATCGAGGTCGTCGAGCGTGTCGAGCACGCTTATTCTCCGGCCAGCGCTCTCAGCGCCGACGGAGGCGCCACTCGGTGAAGGAATGCGCGAACCGTCTGCGTCCACTCGTCGACCTCTTCGATCTGCGGTGAATGCCCCGATTTCTCGAACACCACCAATTCTGAACCGGCCACCAACCCGGCGATGGTCTCGCTGCACGACACCGGAGTGATCCAGTCGTGTCTCCCTACTGTAATGAGCAGCGGTACGTCGAGTTCGGCCAACTGCGGCTTGAGGTCATAGTTCGGCAGATTCTGTGAGAACGCATAGTTGTGAGCCCGGTAGCGGTATGGCGTGGCAGCGGCTTTGCGAGCGGCGGCGGCCGGATCGTAGGCGAAATCGTAGAGCGGCAGAATCTCGAGCCAGCAGTCGTACAGGTCGTCGTTGTCTCGCACGCGGCCCTCGTCGATGCGGTCGAACTTCTCCATGTCGACGCTCACGCGGTCGCTGGCGAGCGCATTCTCGCGGGCCAGATGGGCGTTGCCATTGTCGGGCGAGGTGTCGCGCAGCACCACCGCTGTGACGTGCTCGGGGTAGCGCACGGCGTACTCCATCGACATGAAACCGCCGTACGAACCGCCGGCCATCACGATCTTCTCGGCGCCCACCCACTGCCGCAGCGCGTCGATGTCGGCCGCCCACTGTTCATGGCTGAACTCGCCACTGCCCTCGCTCTCGCCCGACCCGCGTGCATCGAACACCACGACCCGGTACTCGTCGGCGAGCCGGCCGAAGCTGGCGCGGGGCTCTGCGCGCGAGCCGAGCCCGGGAGCTCCGTGGTGGGTGATGATGACGGGCGCGCCCTCAGGGCCGAGAACCTCGACGGCGAGTTCGTTGCCGTTGATGAGAACCCGCTGGGCAGTGGTGGTCGCCTTCGCGAATTCGGGCGAGACGGTCTGGTCGGTCATGGATGCTCTTTCCTTACGTTTGGTGCATGCGAAGCGTGTGGGACGGGTGGTCACAGGGCGATGGTGCAGTGCTCCAGGTCGCGCCCGAACGAGGTGAGGGGCTCTGATCCGTGTTCGGTGACGAGCATGCTGTCGCTGATGCGGTAGCCGGCGTGACCCGGAATGTAGATGCCGGGTTCGTTCGACACCACCATGCCGGGTTCGAGCAGGGTCGCGTCACCGGCCTCGAGCCACGGCGGCTCGTGCATGCCGAGGCCGATTCCGTGCCCCTGGCGGTGCCGCAGGTATCGGCCGAGGCCCGCGTCTTCGATGACAGCCAGGCAGGTCGTGTTGGCCGCGCGACACTCTGCCCCCGGCCTGATGGCCTCGCCGCCGATCTTCTGCGCCAGGCGAACGGTGTCGTGGTAGCGCCTCTGGTCATCCGTCGGCTCTCCGAGTACGAAGGTGCGCTCACCCTCGACGAAGCGGCCGCCCACCGCGCAGCCGAGCGACAGCATGAAGGTGTCGCCGGGCTGCAGCCGGTAGCCGGAAGGCAGTCCGTGCGGGAAGGCCGAGTTCGCACCGGCATAGACGAGGCCGCCCGCGAGGGGAGAGACGACGACCACGTCATCGTGTTCGCGGTACATGGTCTTCACTCCGGTCGAAGTGACGTGGGCGGCGAGTTCGGCCTCGCTCGGCAGGGTGCCACGGCGACTGATCGCCTCCGTCAGATGCTCGACACCGGCCTCGAGCATCACGTCGGTGATGCGGGCGGCCTCGCGGTGCAGGGCGATCTCTTCGTCGAACTTCACGTACCGCGCCACGGTGATGAGCGTCGTGGGCACGAACTCGCAGCCGGGCAGCGCCAGCATGGCCGCGGTGAGGCGCTCGTGGGTCATGTGGGTACTGAATCCGACCCGGCGGGGAGCGCCGACGACGGCCCGGGCGAGCGACGTGAACGGAGCCTCGACACCGGGAAACTCGGCATACGAGACGAGCTGGTCGGCCCGTGCCTGCTGGCGTTCTGCGTTCTCCCGTTCGAGTGTCGGCGTCATGAGAATGCTCTGGCCGTCGGCGGCCAGCCACACGGCCACCGGCCGTTCGCACGGGTGGTGGAAGAAACCGGTGAGGTACGCCACGTCTTCGGGGTCGTCGGTGAGCACGGCGTCGAGAGACTCGGCCTCGAGAGACGGCAGCAGGCGCGCCTGCACCCGGTCGAAGAACTCGGGGGCGAGGCGCGCAGCGAAGGGGGTGCGGCTGGGGAAGGCGTTGGTCAGGGTCATGGGCATCCGTTTCTTGCTCGCGTGCCGTTCTACCGGGCGCGGTTGCGCGGGTTGCGGGCGTCGTTGTACGCGATCGAGAGCAGCGTGGCCGAGAGCACCAGCAGCAGAATGGCGATGGAGGGAATCAGGGTGAGCCACCAGGCGCTCGACATGGCACCCGACTGCTGTGCCTCGTAGAGGATGCGCCCCCACGACCACACCGTCGGGTCGCCGAGCCCGAGAAAGGCGAGGCCGGCCGCCGACAGCACAGCGCGCGAAGCGGTGACCACCACCGACACCACAATCACCGGGGCGACCGCGGGAACGATGTGGCGGGAGATGATCCAGAACGGCGAGGTGGTCATCAGCCGGGCCGCGTCGACGTAGGGCAGATTCACGACAGTGAGCGCCTGCGACCGCACGAGCCGGGTGACCTCTGGCCAGGAGAACGCGGCGACGACACCGATGATGGTGGTGGTACTCGGGCCGATGAGAGCCGCGATGAGAATCATCAGTGGCAGCACCGGCAGCGAGAGCGTGAGGTCGACGATGATGCTGATGAAGCCGTCGAGTCGGCGAAAGTAGGCGCCGAGAACGGCCACGAGGGTGCCCACCACGATGGCGATGAACGAGGCGGAGACGGCGACCAGAAGGCTCTGCTGAGTGCCCCAGATCACCTCGCCGAACACGTCGCGGCCGAGGGAGTCGGTACCGAACAGGTTGGGGAGGCTCGGTGCTTTCAGTACGTCGGTACCGTAGCTCGCCGGGTACGTGGCGATGAGGGGCGCGGCGAGAGCCACGAGTACCAGCAGGGCGAGGATGACCAGCGAACCCATCCCGAGCGGATCCCGCCGGAACACCCGCCAGGTCGCCCGGCTGGCCCGGCCGTTGCTGTCGGCGATCGGTTCAGCGAGTACGGCCGTGCCCGTTGTGGCGCCGGCCAGCAGTGGATCAAGAGAGGTCATGATGTTTTCACCCGGGGGTCGAGAAAGCCGTAGACGATGTCGGTGAGCATGTTCGCCACCACGACGGTGACGGCGAGCAGCAGAAAGGCGCCCTGCAGAACGGGGAAGTCGAGCTGGGTGACCGCCTCGTAGATTCCGCGGCCGATGCCGGGGTATGCGAAGACGGTCTCGGTGAGCACGGCGCCGCCCACCAGAAAGCCGAGCTGCAGCCCGATGAGGGTGGTGGTGGGCAGCAGAGCGTTCCTGAGCGCGTGCTTCCAGAGAATACGCCGGTAGGGCAGCCCGTTCGCCCTGGCGAGCGTGACGTAGTCTTCGCCGAGCGCCTCGATGAGGGTCGAGCGCATGGTGAGCACGTACGATCCGAGCTGGATGAGCATGAGTGAGACGGCCGGCAGAATGAGATGACTGATCACGCTGCCGTACCACGCCATCCCGTACGCATTGGTGTCGTACGCGCCGCCGATGGGCAGCCAGCGCAGGTGCAGCCCGAAGACGAACAGCAGCAGCACGCCGATGCTTGGAACAAAGATCGACTGACCCGTCACCCCCACGATCTGCACGAACTTGTCGATGAAGCGGCCCTTCTTCGAGGCCGCGAGCACGCCGAGGGGAATGCCGACCAGCACCGTGAGCAGCAGGGCGGTGAAGGTCAGCAGCAGGGTCCACGGCAGTCGCTGGAGCAGCACGTTCATCACGGGAATCGACTGAGTGAACGAGGTGCCGAAGTTGCCCCGCACGAGTTCGAACAGGTAGATGCCGTACTGCGCGATCAGCGGTTTGTCGAGACCGTACTGGGTGAGCAGGGCCGCCCGCGCGTCGTCTGTCATATTCGGGCTGGCGATGGCCAGCGCCGGGTCTCCGGGAAGCAGCCGCAACAGAAGGAATGTCACGGTCACGGCGAACCAGATCGTGAAGACACTTCTGCCGAGGCGCCGGAGGATGAATGAAAGTCGAGACACGCGGGCGACCCTTTCGTACGTGGGTGAAACGGTGGAGAGGGTCAGCCGACCTTGTGGGCGCTCGCGACCGAGAGGGGGTTCACGATCGACAGCAGTTCGCTGGGCTTCGTTACGAAGCCCTCCCACTTCGAGCTGTGCGCGAAGAACAGGTTCTGCGTGTACATCACGTTGTCGTAGACCTGGTCGTGCACGATCTTCGCGGCTTTCTGCATGATGGCCACCTTGCTCGCGGTATCGGTCGCCACGGTTCCCTGGGCGATGAGATCGTTCAGCGCTGGGTCGTCGACCAAGCTGTAGTTGATCGCGCCACCGGGCAGGTAGGCCAGCGTGAAGTTGGTGACCGGGTCATCCATGATGGCGAAGTTGCCCGCGTAGATGTCGTAGTCGCCCTTCGCCGTGGCGGCGAGGTAGGTGTTGCGCTCGGTTCCCACGAGGTTGATCGTGATCCCCGCTTTCGCGGCACCGTCTTTCACCAACTGCGCCCACTGGCTGGTCACGCTGTCTTGCAGCGAGTAGATGAACTTGAACGCCACAGGGAAGTTGCCGCTCGAGTCGGCGGTGTAGCCGGCCTGTTGCATCAGCTGCCGTGCCTTGTCGGTGTCGAACGTGTACTCGGTGAGCGTCTTGTCGTAGTAGTCGCTGAGCACGGGCATGAGCGGGCTGGAGCCCGTCGACACGGCCTGGTCCTGCAACACCACCTTTCGGATGGCGTCGTAGTCGACCGAGGCTGCGAGTGCCTGGCGCACCTGCAGCTTCGCCAGGTCGGCGTTCTTCATGTTGTACGTCATGTGGGCGTAGCCGAGGCCGCCGACCTCTTCGACCGTGATGCCCGACGAGCTCTTCAGCTGCGCCACCTGCGCCGGCGGCAGCGCGTTCGCGATGGCGTCGACCTCACCGCTCTGCAGGGCGAGAATCTCGGTGTTGATGTCGGGGAAGACGCGGTAGACGACCTTGGCCGCGATGGGCACGCCGCCCTCGACGAGCGGGTACGAGTCGACCCTGTCCATCGAGTAGCTCTGGCCCACCTGAACCGTCTTCAGGGTGTACGGGCCTGCGCTGACCCAGCCGCCGTCGGTGCCGTCGTTCGCGAATTTGGCCACAGAGGCCGCTTTCTCGAACACGTGCTTCGGTACGACATTGCCCCAGAACCCGATCTCCTCGACGATCGAGGAGTCTGGCTTCGAGAGCGCGATCTCCACACGGGTGTCAGAGACGGCGGTGGCCGAGACGAAGTTGGCCATCTGCCCGTAGAACGTGCCGGAGGGCGCGTCTTTCTTCACGGCGTTCATGGTCCACGCCACGTCGGCAGCGGTCAGCGGGGTGCCGTCGCTCCACTTCATGTCGCTGCGCAGGTCGTAGAACCCCGTGGTGTCGTTGACGTAGCCCCACTTGGTGGCGACCTGCGGCTCCTTTTTTCCGTCGTCGGCGATGCTCAGCAGGTGCGGGTACATCAGGTTCGTGACCCAGTAGTCGCTGCGGCTGTTGCCGATCAGGGGGTTGTAGTTGACCACGTCGGTGGTCGTGGCGATGGTGAGCGTGTCGCTGCCGGCCGTGGCGGCGGTGCTCGTCGACGCGGGCGGAGCCGAGGGCGCACAGGCGCTCAGCGCGATCAGGGCAGCCGCTGCAGCCACCGCGATCGACAGATTTCGTTTACGCATTAAACCCATACCTCCTCTAGGACCCGCATGGTGTTGCCCCCGACGACGGCGCGGATCTCGTCGTCTGAGTAGCCGTGCTTCACGAGCCAGCCAATGATGTTGTAGAACTCTTCTGCCGGGTTCTCGAGGCCGTCGACGTACTCGACCTGTTCGAAGGTGACCCCGCCGTGGGCCTGGCCGAGCGACAGGTTGCTCGAGAACGCGTTGTGCAGGCCCACGTGGTCGCCGAACAGGGTGTCGGGGCCGAAGCTGACGTGCTCGAGGCCCACCAGGTTCACGCAGTATTCGAAGTGGTCCATGACCGAGTCGAGCGAGTGCAGGGGGTGATCGGGCGACAGAGTGGTGTGCGGTGCCGCTTCGATGCCGATGACTCCGCCGCGCTTCGCGCACTCGATGATGGTCTCATCGGTCTTCATGCGGTTCGTGGGCCAGAGGCCCCGGGCACCGGCGTGCGTGATGAACACCGGCTTGGTGGATGCCTTGATGGTGTCGACGCAGGTGCGGTCACCACTGTGCGAAATGTCGATGGCGATGCCGAGCTTGTTCATGCGAGCCACCGCGCGCTCGCCGAAGAAGGTGAGACCGCCGTCGCCGCGCTCTTTCAGCCCCGAACCCAGCATGTTCGCCTCGGAGTAGGCGATGCCCATCTGGCGTACGCCGAAGCCGTACAGCACGTCGAGGCGGTCGACCTCGTTCTCGATCATGGTCGAGGCCTCGAGAGCGAAGACGTGGGCGATCTTGCCGTTGTCTTTCGCGTACTGGATGTCTTTCAGGGTCTCGCCCTTGATCACGTAGTCCTGGTGAGCGAGGTCGGCCATGCGCACACCGAGGTCGAACAGTACGTCTTGGTACTTCCAGCCGGCTTCGCTCGAGATGCAGCAGGTGCCATCCATGCCGTTGTCGAACACGGCGGTGAGCCCCGAGCGCGACAGACCCGCGTAGCCCGTGGGTTCGCGGCCGAAACGGATGCTGTCTTTCACCTCGCCCATGTTCTTCGGGAACACCTGCACGTGATCGTGCAGCGAGATGACCGTCTCGTTTGCGAGAAGCGTGGTGGTGCGCAGCTTCTCTTCTTCGTTCAGGTCGAGGCCGGCGTAGGCCGGCACCCGGCCGATCTGCTCGGCGTACTCGAAAGCGTGGTAGTCGACGCCCTTCTCGAGGTAGTCGTACGCGGTGTAACCGGTGTAGCCCGGGGCTGGTTCTAGCACGCGAAATCTCCTTATAGGTGGTGGTAGTTCGGCGTTCTGCATCACAATCTGTTTAATATCGGCACAAAAGTCAATGCACATGACGTGTTTCGGCGTAGATTTATTTTGCCTGAAACAATTCGGTAACCGACGTCGATGAAGATGGAAGCGTGGAAAAACTTGTGAACCCCCTCGCAGCAGCGCTCACCGTGCGCGACCTCTCTGTCACCTTCACCGGCGGTGGGCGAGAGGTGACGGCGGTGCGAAACATCGACTTAGACGTGGCCCGCGGTGAGTTCGTCGCCCTGCTGGGCGAGTCCGGTTCGGGAAAGTCTGTGACGGCGCGGGCCATCATGGGGCTGACCGATGAGTACACCCGGGTCGACGCCAGCGTTCTGAGCGTGAGCGGCACGAACATCCTGAGCCTCAGCGAAGAACAGCGGCGGCTGATGCGGGGCGAACGCATGAGCCTCGTGCTGCAAGACGCGCTCTCGGCCCTGAACCCGGTGATGACCATCGGCCGGCAGATCGGTGAGCTGTTCATCGTTCACCGCAAGGCCACCCGCAAGCAGGCCCGCGCGAGCGCCATCGAATTGCTCGCGCTGGTGGGCATTCCGGCGCCGGGCTCCCGGGTCGACGACTACCCGCACCAGTTCTCGGGCGGTATGCGCCAGCGTATTCTCATCGCAATGGCCATCGCCCTCGAGCCCGAGATGCTGATCGCTGACGAACCCACCACCGCGCTCGACGTCACGGTGCAGGCCCAGATTCTCGATCTGCTCGGGGGGCTTCGCGACCAGCTCGGCATGGGCATTCTGCTGATCACCCACGACCTCGGCGTCGTGATGGAGGTCGCCGACCGACTGGCCGTCATGTACGCCGGGCGCATCGTCGAACAGGGCGATGCTGACACTGTGCTCGACCTGCCGGCCCACCCGTACACCCAGGCGCTGCTGCGCTCCGTGCCCGAGGCGGCGGTGAAAGGCGAGCGCCTGCTGACCATTCCCGGTTCGCCGCCGAACCCGGCCGCTACGCCGAGTGGATGCTCGTTCAATCCCCGCTGCCACATGGCCATCGACATCTGCAGCACTGCCCGCCCGCCGCTCGTCGAGGTGGCTCTCGGCCGGGCCTCCGCCTGCCACCGCTCAGAGGAGATGCTCCATGAACTCGTCAGCTGATACTGCTGCTGTGCCGGGCCAGGCCCGCCGGCTCGTGCTCGAAGCAACCGACCTGCGCCGCACCTTCACCTCAGGTTCGAGGCTGCACCCCACCCGGGTTTCGGCGGTCGACGGGGTGAGCCTGCAGCTGCACGCGGGGGAGGTGCTGGGAATCGTGGGTGAGTCGGGCTGCGGCAAGTCGACGCTCGCCCGCATGCTCGTCGGGCTCGAAAAGCCCGACGGAGGGAGCCTCGTCTACCACGGCACCGATGTGACGCGCGGTCGTATGAGCGACCGGCGGCTGTTGCGGCGCGGCGTTCAGATGATCTTCCAAGACCCGTACACGTCGCTTGACCCGCGTATGACTGTGGGTGACATCATCGCCGAGCCGATGGCGGCCACCCGGTCGGCGAATGCCGCCGACCGGCGTGCGCGGGTGGCGGAGCTGCTCGGCCTGGTGGGGCTCGCACCCGACATGGTGAATCGGTACCCCCACCAGTTCTCGGGTGGCCAGCGGCAGCGCATCGGCATCGCCCGGGCGCTCGCGCTCGACCCCGACGTGCTGGTGTGCGACGAGGCTGTCTCGGCGCTCGATGTCTCGGTTCAGGCGCAGGTGATCAACCTGCTTGCAGACCTGCAGGCGCGGCTGGGCGTCGCCATCCTGTTCATCGCGCACGACCTCTCGGTGGTGCGTCATCTCGCCGACCGGGTGGCGGTGATGTACCTGGGGCGCATCGCCGAGATCGGCGACACCGACACGGTCTACGCCAGCCCCGCGCATCCCTACACCCAGGCATTGCTTTCGGCCACGCCCTCGCACAGTCGATCAGACCGCGGCAAGCTCGCCCGCCGACGCATTCTGGGCGGCGAGCCGCCGTCGCCGGTCAACCCGCCGGCCGGCTGCCGATTCAACCCTCGGTGCTGGATGGCCACCGACGAGTGCCGAACGCTCGAGCCGCTGCTTCGCACGCTGGGCGCGCGAGACGTGTCATGCCATCACGCCGAAGACGCGCTCGCCCAGGCCGTGATCGCAGGGTAGAGCTCTTCGATGGTCTCGGCCCGATACGTTGGCCGAGCGCCGGGCGCTGCGAGACGCTCGATGAGCGCCGTCTCGGCGCCCAGTCGTGCGGCCGGCTCGAGGTCGTTCTGCCAGATGTCGCCGACGCTCAGAAGTCGCTCGGGGTGGTCAGTGAGCTGGTGCGCTTCGAGAAGGGCGGCGAGCACGGCAGGCATGCCGGCGGGTTTGCCAGCCGAGGTGATCACGTCGTCGAAGTACTCGGCCAGTTCGAGCGTGGTGAGCTGCTGGTGAACGCCGGCATCGGGTGCGTTGGTGACCAGCACGACCTGTACTCGCTCGGGCAGCGAGCCGAGAAGCGCGCCGAGGCCGGCCGGTGCGTGCGTTTCAACGAGCCCAGCGGCGAGATCCCGGCGGCTGCCCGTGTAGGCGGCCGAGAGCTGGGCATCGGTGATACCGAGTGAACGGGCGAACTTCTCTGCTGCGGCATAGCCGTCGGCGCTGCTGCCCACGAGCTCGAGCGCGGCCGACACCATTTCGTTCGGTTCTTGGTCTGCCTCCTCGCCAGCCCCCAGAAACCGGGCTACGACGTCTCCGACCAGGCCGACCGGATGCCCGCCGGAGCTGCTGGCCAGAGCTTCGTCGATCAGCCGGGCGTAAACGAATACCGGGCCGTCGCCGAGGCATACGGTGCCGTCGAAGTCGAGTACGAGAATCTGCGAGAAATGAGCCACGGTGACAAGTCTGATGCACCGTGACCTGAGCTGTCGCGAGACGCCGCGGAGCGTCGGAAAAAACCATTTACTGTCAATCCCTGACCCCCCAATTGGGTGACGTGCAGCTGATCGCCTACGCTTAGAATCAGCCTGCAACACCTACGAAAGAGACGCTCGGTGACAGATATCCGTTCATCTGGGCACATTCGCGAAGTTATTCGGGGCTGGTGCGTGTCATCCGCTAAAATGCTCACAACTTCGATCCAGACTCAGGGGGCTCGTCGACGTGGTCAGCCCACACCAATGCCGAGAGGCGGTCAGGACGAGGGCGCAATGAGGCGGTCACGCGGCAACGGAGGCGTTCGACCTTCGAATCGCCTCGTTGGTGGCCCGATCGTTCTCGGACCAGTGATTCACCAAGACCTTCTGCGGCTCATCCTCACTGAGAAGAGCGTCTGGGGCGGTGAGATCGAGGCCCGGCTGATGCTGCGGAGATTCGACAACAGGGTTATCCCTTATGTGGTGCTGGTGTACGACGAAGTGGTGGTGAACGCGGGCTCGCTGCCCGCGGGTAGTGCACGCTCAATGCGCCTGCAGGTGTGGCGCGAAGCGCTTCGGGGGCGAATTCTGCTGGCCGACGTCGCCATCGTAGACAGTGGTGTGGCGGGCTCCGAACTCTCGGTTGTACTCAACCCTGCTGCATCCGGGCCGGAGTCGCCCCTGCCGCCCTCAGCTCGCGGGGTGTGACCCCCGAGCGGGTCTTCACGGCGTAGCGAAACTCCTTCATGCTCGAGAATCCCGCCTGGCGTGCGATCTCACTCATCGAGATGCTGCGAAGTGGGTTGGCGGCGAGCTCTGCCAGCGCGACCTGGAGTCTCCTCGCCCGGATGGTCTCTGAGATGGTCTGGTTCGTGCCGGTGAAACAGCGTTGCAGGTGCCTCAGCGACACATTGAGTTGGGCGGCGACTCCGGCAGGAGTCAGCGATGGGTCAGACGACTGGTTGTAGATGAGCGAAATGGCCCGGGTGCGAAGGCTCAGTTGAAATTGTTCGGAGTTCAGGGAGATGCGCCGGCTCTCAGAGAACATGCCGATGATGAGCTGGGTGAGAACGGTTTCGATCGGCGTGGCAGAGTCGTCGTCATCGACCGCGGGGGAGCGGAGCAGGGCCATGACGAACGACAGTGTGGGGGCCTGCATCGACAGCGGCTGCTCGAACGCCCCGAATTCGCCCGCAACGGTGATGCCAGCAGCGCTCAGCTGTTCGCGGCGCACCGAGACGCGCGTGACCCGCGAGGTGGCAAGGTTGTCGGCCGCCACTCGTGTCCAGCCCGACATGTACCCGGCCGAACCGGCTTCGAAGTGCAACTCAGTGTCGGGGCCGCGCAGAACGTAGTGCCCGGCATGCACGAAAACGACGCTCACGTAGTGCTGGTCGCCGACCGAGTCGTCGGCCCGCGCTGCCATGGTGAAGGGTGTGAGCAGCGAATGGCAGACGATCACATCGCCGTACACCTGCTTGAGCCCACGCGAGCGAAACTCACTCGGTCTGTCGGCAGTGAGAGCGCTCTCAGTGCCGTCGAGCGCCGCGGCGCCCGAGAGGGCCCACGTGGAACGGGTTGCAGCAGCCATGTCGGTTTCCGTCTGTGCGATGAAAGCGGAGGTGGCCGAGGTCCGGGGCAACCGAGTATGTCGCCAATATAACGCACCCTTGTGCGTTCTCGAACGACTCGTTCGGGGGAGAAACGCATTCGTTATACCGACGAAACACTCAGTTCGCCGCGCCTCGTAGTCTGTGAAAGTTCTCATTGAGACCAAATCGTTATCAAGGCAGGCACAATTGCTCCAGAATCACGTTTGATCTGGGCTTTTAGTTTGCGTACATAAAGTTGATTACCCCCCGTTCGGGAGCAAAATGTTCGAGAAATCTCTTTTCGTAACCCGCGCTTCACATAACTTTTGCAGGCTTGGTGTCGTTGGTGCGCAGGTGGCGCGTCGACCCACCGCACTCGAGGAGATCTCTTTCATGCACCAGACCCTCCGAAAACGAGCCCGACTCGCGTTCGTTTCGCTTCTTGCGGCCTCCACTGTCGTGGTGGCACCGTTCGTTGTGTCCCCGGCCACAGCGAACACCTCTGCAACAGGCGTTGTCATCAGTGAGGCGTACCTCAATGGCGGCAGTTCAGGAGCGAGCTACCTCAACAAGTTCGTCGAGCTCTACAACCCCACCGGCGCTGCTGTCGATCTCTCGACGATGTCGCTGCAGTATCGTTCGGCGACGGGCACCGCGAACCCCACCGGTGTTCTCCCGCTGACGGGCAGCATCGCGGCGAAGGGGCACTACCTCATCGGTGGCACAGCGAATGCGGCCAACGGCCAGGCGCTTCCCGCGCCCGATGCCACGTTCGGAGTGTCGTTCGCCGGCGGTGGCGGAACCCTCTTTCTCGCAGCCCAGACCACCGCGCTGCCGACACCGGCCACCGGCGCGGTCGCGGCAGACGCGGCTGTGGTCGACGTGCTCGGCTACGGCACGTCGAACACCTTCGAGGGCCAGGCATCGGTTGCGGCATCCGTGACCACCTCGATCGCCCGCACGAACGGTGTCGACACCGACAACAACAGAGCCGACTTCACGGCCGGCGCGCCCACCCCGCAGAACGCGGCCTCCGACGGCGGCACGACTGGCGTTCCAGACCCCGACCCTGTGCCCCCGGTGGTACCGGGCGTGCCCGTTGCGGTCGCCGACATTCAGGGCAGCACCGACACCAGCCCGCTCGTCGGCCAGACGGTCACCGCGCGCGGCGTCGTGACGGCCAGCTACCCCACAGGCGGGTTCAACGGCTACTACATTCAGACTCCGGGCACCGGGGGAGCCGTCGACCTGTCGACGCACACCCGTTCTGATGGACTCTTCGTGTTCTCCGCAGCGACCGTGGCTGCCGCCGCCGTGGGCTCGTTCGTCGAGGTGACAGGCACTGTCGCCGAGTTCTCCGGCCTCACCGAGCTGAACGTCGCTGCGGGCGGACTCAGTGTTCTGAGCGACACCGTCACGGCTCCCACCCCCGCGGCCGTCGCCGTACCGACAGACGCCGCCCAGCGTGAGTCGCTCGAGGGCATGCTCATCGCACCGGCAGGCGACTACACGGTCACCGACAACTACGACACGAACTACTACGGTTCGGTTGTGCTCGTCGGCGGCACCTCGCCGCTCGAGACGCCCACCGCGGTCGTGGCTCCCGGCAGTGCCGAGTACACCGCCCTCGTCGCCTCGAACCTCGCCCGAAGTATCACGCTCGACGACGGAGCAAGCCTCAATTTCAACTCGGCCGCCAACAAGTCGCTTCCCCTGCCGTACCTGTCGGTGACGAACCCGGTTCGCATCGGCGCCGGGGTGAACTTCACGGCACCGGTTGTGCTCGACTACCGGTTCGGCACCTGGAACCTGCAGCCCACCGAGCAACTCACCGCCGCGAATCAGGCCACGGTTCAGCCCGCGACCTTCACGAACACCCGCACCGCTTCGCCCGCCGACGTGGGCGGAGACGTGACCATGGCGTCGTTCAACGTGCTGAACTACTTCACTACCACGGGCGATTCGCTGACAGGCTGCACCTATTACACCGACCGTGACGGCAACCCCACCACGGTGAACAGTGGATGCGACGCGCGAGGCGCCGCGAACGCCGACGACCTCGCTCGCCAGCAGGCCAAGATCGTCTCGGCGATCAACGCTCTGGGTGCCGATGTCGTCTCGCTCGAGGAGATCGAGAACTCGGCTCGTTTCGGTGAGAACCGTGACGCCGCTCTGTCGACGCTCACCGCAGCGCTGAACAGCGCCGCCGGTGCGGGCACCTGGGCGTTCGTCGCTTCGCCGGCCGCCGTGCCCGCGAGCGAAGACGTCATTCGCACAGCGTTCATCTACAAGCCCGCGGTCGTGTCGACCGTCGGCTCGTCGGTGATCCTCGACGACCCGGCGTTCGCCAACGCGCGCCAGCCGCTCGCGCAGGCGTTCACGCTCGTCTCCGGCGCAGACGAGTCACGTTTTCTCGCCATCGTGAACCACTTCAAGTCGAAGGGTTCCGGCACGGGGGCCGACGCCGATACGGGTGACGGGCAGGGGGCATCCAACGCCTCACGCGTGAAGCAGGCGAAGGCGCTCGTCGGCTTTGCCGACACCCTGAAGGCCTCAACCGGAATCGACCGTGTACTTCTCGACGGTGATTTCAACGCCTACCTGAAAGAAGACCCGATCGCGGTTCTGACCGAGGCCGGGTACACCGACCTCGGCAGCACCACCGGCAAGCAGACGTATGCGTTCGACGGGGCCACGGGCTCACTCGACCACATCTTCGCGTCAAGCGCCGCCACCGCCGCGGTGACCGGCGTAGACGTGTGGAACATCAACTCTGTCGAATCGATCGCACTCGAGTACAGCCGTTTCAACTACAACGCGACCGACTTCTACCAGCCGAACGCGTACCGCTCGAGCGACCACGACCCGCTTCTGGTGGGCCTGAACCTCACGGGTTCGAACGTGGTCGACATCAACCTGCTGAACATCAACGACTTTCACGGGCGCATCGACAGTAATACGGTGAAGTTCGCGGGCACGATCGAGAAGCTGAAGGCAGAGCAGGGCGACGCCAGTACGCTGTTCCTCTCTGACGGCGACAACATCGGTGCCTCGCTGTTCGCCTCGTCGTCGCAGAAAGACCAGCCGACCATCGACGTGCTGAATACCCTGGGGCTCACGGCCTCGGCCGTGGGCAACCACGAGTTCGACCAGGGCTTCGCCGACCTGACCGGGCGCGTCACCGACGCGGCCGACTGGGACTACCTCGGTGCGAACGTGTACCTGAAAGGAACCACGACCCCCGCACTGCAGCAGTACAAGGTGTTCACCGTGAACGGCGTGCGTGTTGCCGTGGTCGGTGCGGTCACCGAAGAGACCCCCACCCTGGTGTCGCCTGGCGGCATCTCGACGCTCGACTTCGGTGACCCCGTCGACGCGGTGAACCGTGTCGTCACCCAGCTGAAAGCAGCTGACGCGGCCGACGTCTTCATCGCCGAGTACCACGAGGGTGCCTCTGCGGGTACGCCCGACGGAGCGACGCTGGCACAAGAGCTGGCGCTTACCGACACCGCTTTTGCAAAGATCGTCACCCAGACGACTCCCGACGTGGCCGCCATCTTCACGGGCCACACCCACAAGCAGTACGCATGGGATGCGGCGGTGCCCGGTTCGGCCACCGCGACCCGCCCCGTGCTGCAGACCGGCAGCTACGGCGAGAACATCGGCCAGATCATCCTGAGTGTCGACAAGACCAGTGACGCGGTGGTGACGTACACGGCGAAGAATGTGCCGCGAGTGACCACGGCCGATGCCGATCTCGTCGCTGCCTACCCGCGGGTCGCCGAGGTGAAGAGCATCGTCGATGCGGCGCTGGCGAAGGCCGCGGTCATCGGCAACCAGCCCATCGGCACCATCACGGCTGACATCACCACCGCATACACGAATGGTACGACTCGGGATGACCGGGGCTCCGAATCGACGCTCGGCAACCTCGTGGCCGATTCACTCGTGTCGAGCCTCAGCGACCCCACCTTCGGCGGCGCCGAGATCGGCGTGGTCAACCCGGGCGGGCTCCGCAGCGACCTGCTCTACGCCTCATCTCCGGTGGGCGAGGGCAACGGCGTGGTCACCTACGCCGAGGCCAACGCGGTGCTGCCGTTCGTGAACAACCTCTGGACGACGACGCTCACAGGCGCCCAGTTCAAGACGATTCTCGAGCAGCAGTGGCAGACCGACGCGGCGGGTGCGGTACCTTCGCGGCCGTACCTGGCGCTGGGTCTCAGCAACAACGTCGACTACACCTACGACGCCGCGCGGGCCCAGGGAGACCACATCACGGGAATCACCGTCGGCGGCGTGCCGATCGACCCCGCGAAGGGGTATCGCATCGGTTCGTTCAGCTTCCTGCTGCAGGGCGGCGACAACTTTCGAGAGTTCACCGCCGGTGCGAACACCCGTGACTCGGGCCTCATCGACCGTGATGCGTGGATCAACTACCTCACCACCCAGAGCCCGGTCTCACCGGCGTTCGACCGCCGCGGTGTGTCAGTGACCGACGTTCCCACCTCGGCCCTGGCCGCGGGAACGACCGCAGCGCTCACCCTCTCGAAGCTCGACCTGACCTCGCTCGGCAGCCCGCTGAACACCTCTGTGAGCGCGTCGTTCGAGGGGAGTGCTGCCGCGCCGGTGGTCTCGCCGGTCTCCGGCGGCGTCTCGACGGTAGCCTTCGCCGTGCCGAGCGACGTGCCGGCCGATGCGACCCTCGTGATCGTCGCGGCCGAGTCGGGAACCACCGTGCGGGTGCCGATCACGGTCGGTGCCGTGGTGACGCCCGACCCGACCACCCCGACCACGCCCGAGACGCCGGCGCCCGGGCAGCCGGGTGCGGCACTTCCCGGCGCGGGCACCCCCGGGTCTGGTTCGGGTTCCGATCTGGCGAACACGGGTAACGCGGCGCTTCCGGCCCTGCTGCTGAGCGCGCTGCTGTTGCTCGCGGGCGCGGGCCTGGTTCTCGCTCGCCGTCGGCGGAGCGCTACCGAGAGCGTCGACTCCGAGTAGGGGCTGACCGCCTCCGGTAGCACCCCGCCGCTTGCGGCACCAGCGAAGCGCCGGCCTCCTTCTCGGGGGTCGGCGCTTCGCGCGTCTCGGCAAGCCGTAGACGCACGAAGGGGCTCTGCCTAGGATGGGTCGTCAGACGCCAATGCAGACCCCAAACGTTCCGATCGAAGACCAACCTGAGATGAGGCAGCCGCCGTGGCAAGCGAAGCAACCGTTCTCACCGTCGACGGCCCCGACGGCGAGCGCTCGGTACGGCTCTCGAGCCCGAGCCGCGTGCTCTGGCCCGACCTCGGCCTCACCAAGCTCGACCTCGCGCGATACATCATCGACGTGGGGGAGGCCTTTGTTCGGGCGAACGGCGATCGCCCGGTTTCGCTGCAACGCTTCCCCGAGGGCATCGATGGCGAACAGTTCTTCTCGAAGAACCCGCCCAAGGGGGCGCCAGATTTTGTGCGCTCGGTGATGGTTGTCTACCCGAGTGCGCGCACGCATCCGCAGCTCGTCATCGACGAGCCCGCCGCCGCGGTGTGGGCGGTGCAGATGAACACTGTGGTGTTTCATCCGTGGGCGTCGCGGGCCGAGACCAGCGACTTTCCCGACCAGTTGCGCATCGACCTCGACCCCCAGCCGGGAACCGACTTCGGCGATGCCGTCGGGCCCGCGATCGAACTGCGGAAGGTGCTCGCCGAGGCCGGTCTCGAGGCGTTCGTGAAGACATCCGGAAACCGCGGGCTGCACGTGTTCGCGCCCATCGCGCCCACGCACGAGTTTCTCGAGGTGCGGCACGCGGTCATCGCGGCGGCCCGCGAACTCGAGCGGCGCATGCCCGACCGGGTGACCACGGCGTGGTGGAAAGAGGAGCGCGGCACCCGCATCTTCGTCGACTTCAACCAGGCCAACCGCGACCGCACCATGGCCGGCGCGTACAGCCCGCGCGCCCTGCCGAATGCTGCCGTGTCGACGCCGCTCGACTGGAGCGAACTCGAGAGCGCCGACCCCACCGCGTTCACCATTCGAACTGTTCCCGAACGGCTCCGGATGCTCGGCGACCCCTGGGCCGACATGCACGCGCACCCCGGCACCCTCGACGTGTTGCTCGGCTGGTGGCAGCGCGACCTCGACGCCGGTCTCGGCGAGCTGCCCTTCCCGCCCGACTTCCCGAAGATGCCCGGCGAGCCGCCCCGCGTGCAGCCGAGCCGCGCGAAGAAGCCCGCGTCGCCCGCCTGACCCGCCCCTCTGGGGCTTACAACGCCGCCCTCACCCGGCCCGGCCAGCGGCCGAGCATCAGCACTGCCGCCCCGAAGAACACGGCCCCGAGTACCGCGAACGGCAGGTCGAGAGACCACTGCATGACACAGAACGCCGGCACGAACGTCAGGGCGGCGGCCAGCGCCACCACGGTGCCGGGCGGCCGTGCCCCCACCTCGCGTGGTACCTCCCACCGCCCCACGATGAATGACAGCCCGATGAGCGCCAGCATCACGATGACGAAGAACACGGGCCGCGACCACCACCACGCCGTGCTGCCGGGCGGCGGGCTGGCACCCGGGATGAGCAGCGTCACCCCCGACAGCGCGATGATCAGCGGCAGGTGCCACAGGTAGATGGTCATCAGCCGCGACCCGATCACGAACACGAAGGCACGGGCAGCGTGCGTGTTCATGAGCGCCGCGAGTGCCGGGCGAATCAGGCACAGGATGCACGCCTGCCCCAGCGCGAGCAGAACCAGTGGCAGCGTGGGCGGGTTCAGGTTCGTGAGCATGTCGGTGCTGTACGGGCCGAGCTGCGTGAGCGGAACGAGTGCCGCGTAGCTGAGCGCTGCAATAGCGATCAACTGCCAGGCGCGGCGCGCCCTGAACCACCCGTCGGCGTACCAGAAGCCCAGCTGCTGAACCAGCAGCCAGACGAACACGAGGTTGACCAGGCCGACTCCGTCGGCGTGCAGGGTGTACCGCAGGGCATCCACCAGCACGGCGCCGGCGAGCAGTACCACGAGTGTGCGCCCCGGTGCGCGGGCGTGCAGGCCCGCCATCGTGGGTACGAGTGCCTGGCAGAGCGTGTAGGCGGCGAGAAACCAGAGCGGCAGGCCGGCGCCGACAACGACCACGTCGAGCAGCTGCGGGTCGATGCCGATGGCGCGGGCTCCGGCGATCACCACCACATAGAAGAGGAACAGCGGCAACGCCGGCTGGGCCAGCCGCAGCACCCGGGTGCGCACGTAGTCGGCGGCAGTGCCGCCGCGCCGCTGCAAACTGCGCCACGCCGTGAGGCTCGCGAACCCGCCCACCACGAAGAAGAGCGGCATGATCTGGCCGGCCCACGTGACCGGCGCGAACCACGCCTGGTCTTCGAGGGGGCGAGACACGATCAGGTCGCCACCCGGGCCGAAGCCCACACCCACCATGAGCAGATGGATGACGACCACCAACAGAACGCAGAACACCCGCGCGATGTCGAGCGTCAGGTCGCGCTTCGAGAGGTCGATCGACGACGTCGTCGTTGTGGCAGAACTCATGCGCCGATCTTATCGTCAGTGAGCAACTGTCAGAGAAAGGAACTCGCGCTCAGGCCAGCACCTCGTTGAGGTCGTAGCTCACCGGGCGCTCGAGCTGCTCGAAGGTGCACGAGCGGGCGTCGCGGTCGGGCCGCCAGCGGTCGAACTGGGCCGTGTGCCGAAATCGCTGCCCTTCCATCTGGTCGTAGCGCACCTCCACCACGAGCGTCGGGTCGAGTCGCACGAACGACACGTCTTTGCTGCCGGAGAAGCGGCTGCGCTCGGTCGCGCCGCGCACCGGGTCGCCCTTCGCGTCGCGCGTGACGAGTGGAGCGAGCTCGTCGATGAGCTCGCGGCGGCGCACGTCGGTGAATGCCGAGATTCCGCCCACGTTCGCCAGGGCGCCGTCGGCGGTGTACAGCCCGAGCAGCAGTGAGCCGACGCCAGTACCGCTGGTGTGCATCCGGTAGCCCAGCACCACCACGTCGGCGGTTCGGTGGTGCTTCACTTTGAGCATCACCCGCTTGTTGGGCGCGTACGCTGCGGCGAGCGGCTTCGCCACCACGCCGTCAAGGCCCGCGCCCTCGAATTCGACCAGCCAGCGGGCAGCGAGTGCCGGGTCGGTGGTGGTCTGGCTGAGGTGCACCGGATGCCCGAGCCCACCCACCAGCTCGTCGAGTGCGGCCCGGCGCTCGCCGAACGGTCGCTCGAGGTAGCTCTCGTCACCCGCGCCGAGCAGGTCGAACGCCACGAACATCGCCGGAGTCGCCACCGAGAGCGTCGCGACCCGGCTCGCAGCAGGATGGATGCGCTGCGACAACGCCTCCCAGTCGAGCTTCTCGTGCCCCTTTTCGCCCGAGCGCACCACGATCTCGCCGTCGAGCACGCACGGCCCCGGCAGCAGCCGGGTGAAGGCCTCGACGAGTTCGGGAAAGTACCGGGTGAGCATCTTCGACCCGCGACTGCCGATCTCGACCGTCTCGCCGTCGAAGTAGACGATGGCCCTGAACCCGTCCCACTTCGGTTCGTAGCTGAGGGCGCCCAGCTTGCCGCCCTGCTCGGGCACGGCGTCGACGGCTTTGGCGAGCATGGGGGCGATGGGGTCGGCAGCGGAGGGCATCATGCATCGATCATGCCGCAGCAGAACGCGGCGCAACAGGGGTGTGACCAGGCAGAGGAAAGGCCCCCGCCGTGAGGCGAGGGCCTTTCGATCAGTTGGTTGTGAGCCCTAGTTCGACGCCGCACTCGTGGTGAGGTCGCCGTTCAGCCCGGCCGGGAAGAACCCGCCCTTGCTGACCGATGCCGAGTTCAGGTAGACGATGTTGAGAACCTGGCCGGGCGTGCGGCTGTACGTGATGCCGTTCTTGTCGGTCGGCACCAGGTTCGCAACACCGTTCACAGTGATGCCCTGGTCGTCGCTCGTGGGGCCATCGAGGCTGTCGCGAGCGGCCGAGATCTTGTTCACGATGCCCTGAACGTCGACGCCCTGGTTGTAGAGCGAGGTGCGGATGATGCCGGCGTGGTAGGCCTCGACCGAGAGGATGCCGGCCGCGGCTTCGAGGTACGTCGCGTTGGTGATGAGCGGTGCCGCACCCTTGTATGCCGTGACTCCGACGTCTTCGAAGACGAATGCGCCGATCAGAAAGTTGATGTCGCTTGCGTACGGGTCGAACGTCTGGCCTGCGGTGATCACGCCGGCAGCGGTTGCCGCAGCCGTGAATGCAGCGTTGATGTCGATCGCGGGGCGGGCGACAGCAGCTGAGCCGAGCGCACCGCGAAGAAAGGCGACGTGAGCCTTCTCATCGGCAGCGATCTCCTTGGCGTAGGCGGCCACGGCCGGAATCTTGAAGTCGACGGCGCGGCCGCCGCTGACGCCGCCGAGAGTGCCCTTGCCGCCGGTGAGGCTGTTCGGCAGGCCCGAACCGGTCACGGCGCGCAGGTAGAACTCGGCCTCGAGGTATTCGAGGTTCAGCGCGAAGTTCAAGATGGTGCCGTCGCTGATGCCGGTTGACGCAGCCGCGTTGGCCGCCGTGGGGGCCAGAAGCGAGGCCCCGAGTCCGAGTCCGCCGATACCGGCAGCCGCCAGCAGCTTGCGCCGGTCGAGTTTGGTCTCAGCGCTTCGGGCGATGGCGTTTTTGATGAATGATTCGTCGAACATTTTCAGCTCCAGAGTATTTTCGTTGCAGGTGAACGTGCGAGGTGACTAGATGGTTGCTTTGCGACGACGAGCCAACACAAGGCCGCCACCCACAAGGAGGAGCACGCCGGCGAGCGAGCCGATACCAATACCGTCAAGACCGGTGTTGGCGAGGGTGCCGGTGCCAGTCGATGTGCCGGTGCCGGTCGAGCTGCTGTTCGAACCGGTCGACACAGCAGGAGCCGTGGCGGTGGGGGTGGGAGTTGCCACCGGGTCAGCCGTCGCAGTGAAGGTGCCCGTGATCGTACGGCCGGTGAGCGCACCCGTCAGAACGACCGAGTAGACGCCGGTGGGGGCATTCGCGGCCAGTACCAGGGTGTCGGTGTAGCTGCCGTCGGTGTCACTGGCGAAGAGGTGGTCGGCACGGGTTCCGCCGAGCACGACGGGGGCACCCGACGGGTCGGTGACCGCGACGGTCACTTCTTCTGACGTGTTGAAACCGGTTGCGGCAACGCTCACACCGGCAGCAGCGCTCTGGCTGACCGTCTCAGTGCTCGGATTGAGCACGATGCTCAACGGAATCAGCGGTACCGGTGCGGTCGCGAAGAAGAACACCACGGCCTGGCGACCAGCACCGGGAATCGGCTTGCCCTGGGCGTCGGTGTTGAACACGAGCACCCGAACTCCGGTGTTGACGCCGTCAGAGGTGGCGGTTCCTGCACCGGGCTCCAGCTGGCTGAAATCGGTGACGATCGAGAACGTGCCCAGCGCATCGATGGTGCCGGTTCCGGCAACCGCGTCTTTACCGCCGCGGCCGTTGTAGTCGATCTCGACGAGGCTGCCCGGTGTGCCGGTGCCCTTGAAGGTGGGGGTGGAGGTGGTGACGGTCTCGCCAACCGTGGGGGAGGTGACCGTGAAGGCTGGCACGACGGTGACCGGCGCGGTCTTGGTGGTGAATGTCAGTGGCACGGATGCGACCACCGTTGCCGCGTCGTTGTCAGTGACCTCTTCGACGATCACATTGATTGTGCTGACGTTGGGCGCGTACTTCTCGAAGTTTGCGTTCGCACTCCAGTCGCCGGGGTTGTCGCCGGCCATGGTGCCCGAGTTGACCGCCGGGGTGTCGAGGGTCGCGCTGCCGGCGGCGGCGTACAACACCTGCACGGTGTCGCCGTCGGCAAGGCCGGTGCCAGTGAAGGTGACGGTCGAGCCACTGATGGCGACGTTGATCTGGCCGTTGGTCGGCGACGTGACGACGAACGGGTCTGCCGCAAAGGCGGCCGGTGCCAGTGCGAGCGCGGGAGCGACGACGACGGCTGCTGCCGTGCCGAAGATCGCCAATCGCTGGCCGACCGTTCGTGCTCTGGCGCGTGTTGTGGCGCGCTGGGGTAGGGAATTACCTCGCATGGGGGCTCCTGGTTTGTAAGCGACAAAGGAAGAAGCGCCCCCTGCGACGGCGGCATCGAGATGAATGTAGCGCACAGCGTATTCACATGTCACGTGTTTTTTCTGCAGCCAAGCTTCTGTCGGTATGCGCTATGCTGCGCCCGATGTTGCACCACTGTGCGGCTTGTGAGCAGCTTGTGGCCCTACTCAAACGCGATATAGCTTGACAGAGAGCATCGCGCGAGCGTAACGTCATCAGTGTCAGACGCGATATATCGCGAACGGCACCGTGCGACATGCAACAGGCGGCGCGGGCATCGAGAGGAATCGGCATGGCGCTGGAGAAATGGCTCGTGAACGGGCCCAAAATCATCGATCTCGAACTCGTGCGCTCGGTGAAGATCAGCCTCATCGCGGGCAAGATCGACATCATCGGCCACGATGAGCCGGGTGCGCGTGTGGAGGTACACGGCGTTTCAGGCAAAGACCTCAAGGTGTCGATCACGGGTGATCAGCTCGAAATCGATCATCCGCAGTTGCGATGGGACAACTTCATCGACGTCTTCGCCTCCTTCCGCGGCTCGGCCCAGGCTGACATCAGCCTCCTCGTTCCGCGTGACGTTGCGGTGAAGATGGGTGTCGTGTCTGCCTCAGCACTGGTCTCGGGTCTCACCACCGACGCCCGCATCAGCACGGTGTCGGGCGATGTCGTGGTCGACTCGATGACGGGTTCGCTCGAACTCAACTCGGTGAACGGCGAGCTGTCGGTGAGCGGGCACAGGGGTTCGGTGGCGGCGCGCACAGTGACCGGCGACATCACGGTGAGCGGAACGGTTCCCACGTTCTCGGCCGATGGTGTTTCGGCCGCGGTCTTTCTCGACCTCGACGGTGAGGTAGATGTGCTGACCAACAACACCGTGTCGGGTGACTTCACGGTGCGGCTCGACCCCGGCTTCGGCGCTCGCTTCAACGTCAACACGGTTTCGGGCGTACTGAACCTCGACGGCTCGACCTTTCGTTCCACCCGCGGCCGCGGCAACAACTTCACGACCGGCTCGCTCGACGGCCGATTCGTCGAGGTGCGCGCCAATTCGGTGTCGGGTGACATCACCACCATCAGGCGTGCGGATGCCCAGGCCGACTCTGGCGGCGCCGCAGCGTCTGACGTTCCCGCCGAGAACGCCGCGCCTGCCGAAAGCACCGCGCCTGCCGAATCGGAGGCCTCCGCGTGAACCCCGTCTTCGGCCACGGACACCTTCGGCTGTACATCCTGAATCTGCTGAGCGAGCATCCGTTTCACGGCTACGAACTGATGCAGTCGCTGAGCGAACGCTTCGGCGGCACCTACAGCCCGAGCGCCGGCACCATCTACCCGCGGCTGTCGAAGCTCGAAGAAGAAGGCTTGGTCACCAAGTCGTCTGACGGCCGCAAGACCACGTACGTCATCACTGATGCAGGGCGCGCCGAGCTCGCTGCTCGCCGGGCCGAACTCGATTCGATCGAAGACAGCGTCACCGATTCGGTGCGCCTGCTCGCCGACGGCGTTCGTGCCGGCGTCACGGCGGCCATGAAGAGCCTGCGGGCCGACCTTGCGTCGGCTGCGCGCGACTCCGCAGACCCCCGGAGTGGCCACACCACGGGCAACACGGAGTCGACCGAGGGTCAGACCGATACAAGCTCAGGCGAAGAGGCTGCGCCGGCGGCGACCGGCACCCCCGCAGCAGCACCCACTGCCGAGCAGCGGCGCAGCGCCAGCGGTGACGCGGTGCGAGAGGCAGAAGTCGCGCTCACTGCATTCCGTTCCGCGGTGCGCACCGACCTGCGCACCCACGCGGCCACCGGTTCCGTCTCCGCCGAGGCCGTGCGCGCCTTCACCGAAGACCTGCGGCACGCCCGCGCCACACTGCGCTCGAACCTGGGCGGCTGAGCCCGCCCCGTCTCGAGCGCAGTCGTGTGAAAAGGTGCGTCTGTGTGTGCACGGGAATCAATTCGAAGCCACGCGGTTAGAATGAGCGGATAGTTACCCGAGCATTTCAAAGGTGGAAACATGTCAGAACCCAGGGGCCGAACCCTTGCCGAGAAGGTGTGGGACGACCATCTGGTCGTCAAAGGCGAAGACGGCACCCCTGACCTTCTCTACATCGACCTCCACCTCGTGCACGAGGTCACCAGCCCCCAGGCCTTCGACGGCTTGAGGGTGGCCGGGCGCCCGGTTCGCCGCCCCGACCTCACCATCGCCACCGAAGATCACAACACCCCCACTCTTGCCATCAACAGGCCGATCGCCGACCTGACGAGCCGTACACAGATCGACACGCTGCGTACGAACGCGAAAGAGTTCGGAATTCGGCTGCATTCCCTGGGCGACGTGGAGCAGGGCATCGTTCACGTGGTGGGCCCTCAGCTCGGTCTCACCATGCCCGGTATCACCGTGGTCTGCGGCGACTCACACACCTCCACCCACGGCGCTTTCGGTGCCATGGCATTCGGCATCGGCACCAGCGAGGTTGAGCACGTTCTCGCCACGCAGACTCTGCCGTTGAAGCCGTTCAAGACCATGGCCATCACCGTCGAGGGCACGCTTCGCCCGGGTGTCACGGCCAAAGACATCATTCTCGCAGTGATCGCGAAGATCGGCACCGGTGGCGGGCAGGGCTACGTGCTCGAGTACCGTGGGTCGGCCATCCGGGCTCTCTCCATGGAGGGGCGTATGACCATCTGCAACATGTCGATCGAGGCCGGTGCCCGTGCGGGAATGGTGGCGCCCGACCAGATCACGTTCGACTACCTCGAGGGTCGGCCGCACGCGCCTGCCGGCGACGACTGGGTCGAGGCGCTCGAGTACTGGAAGACGCTCGAGACCGACGACACCGCGGTGTTCGACGCCGAGGTGTTCTTGAACGCCGACGAGCTCGAGCCGTTCGTGACCTGGGGCACCAACCCGGGCCAGGGTGTCTCGCTCAGCGAAAACGTGCCCGACCCGTCGCTGATCGTCGATGCCAATGACCGCGCCACTGCCGAGCGCGCGCTCGAGTACATGGCGCTCACGGCCAATACGCCCATGAAGGAGATCGCGGTCGACGCGGTGTTCATGGGCTCGTGTACCAACAGCCGCATCGAAGACCTGCGCGCGTTCGCCTCGGTCATCAAGGGCCAGAAGAAGGCCGAGAATGTGCGGGTCATGGTGGTTCCGGGCTCCGCGCGGGTACGCATCGAGGCCGAAGCCGAGGGCATCGACAAGATCGTCGAAGCGTTCGGGGCCGAGTGGCGCTTCGCCGGGTGCTCGATGTGCCTCGGAATGAACCCCGACCAGCTCGCGCCGGGCGAGAGGTGTGCATCCACATCGAACCGCAACTTCGAGGGCCGCCAGGGCAAGGGCGGGCGCACCCACCTGGTGTCACCGCTGGTCGCTGCGGCCACGGCGATTCGCGGCACGCTGTCGAGCCCGTGGGATCTCGAGCAGGGTGAACCCGGCGGCGAACTCGCGGCCGGCAAACTTTCAGCCGGCGAACTCGCCGCAGCCGGTTCTGCAACCACTCCGAAGGCGGTCTGAGTCATGCACGCAGTATCGATCATCACCGGGGTCGCCATGCCGCTCGCGCGGTCGAACGTCGACACCGACCAGATCATCCCGGCCGTCTTCCTGAAGCGTGTCACCAAGACGGGCTTCGAAGACGCCCTGTTCTACGGATGGCGCCAAGACCCCGATTTTGTGCTCAACGCGCCCGAATTCGTCGGCGCGAAAGTGTTGGTGGCGGGCCCCGACTTCGGTACCGGCTCGTCGCGCGAACACGCCGTGTGGGCGCTTCGCGACTACGGGTTCCAGGCGGTTCTGAGCTCTCGGTTCGGCGACATCTTTCGCGGCAACTCAGGCAAGCAGGGCCTGCTCGCGGCCGAACTCACCGAGGCCGACATCGAGAAGGTCTCGGCGGCCATCGACGCCGAGCCGGGCCGTGACATCAGTGTCGACCTGACGACCAAGACCGTTTCGATCGGCGACCTCACGCTGCCTTTCGAGATCGACGATTACACTCGGTGGAGGCTGCTCGAAGGTCTCGACGACATCGGGCTCACACTGCGAAGTGAAGCGCAGATCACAGAATTCGAAAGCCGCAGACACAGTTGGCGGCCGAAGACCCTCCCAGTGAAGTAGGCAGCACCTCTATGAACACCATCCTCCAAGATACTCAGAAGCACGAAGCCCAGAAGCTCGATGCCCAGAAGGCAGCGGCTCACGTCGGCCTCCTCTCCGACACGATCATCGTGAACGGTGGCCGGCCGCTCCGCGGCCGTATCGACGTGCGCGGGGCGAAGAACCTGGTCACCAAAGCCATGGTCGCGTCGTTGCTCGGCGATACGAAAAGCGTGCTCCGCGACGTGCCCGACATCAGCGACGTGCACGTGGTGTCGCGACTGCTCGAGATTCACGGCGTCGAGATCACGGGCAGCCCCGAATCGGGCATCCTCGTGTTCGACCCCGCCAATGTGGCCATCGCCCAGAGCGCCGAGATCGACGCGCTGTCGGGTTCGAGCCGCATCCCCATCCTGTTCTGCGGGCCGCTGCTGCACCGCCTCGGCCACGCGTTCATTCCCGACCTCGGCGGTTGCCGCATCGGCGACCGCCCCATCGACTTTCACCTCGACGCGCTTCGCGCCTTCGGTGCCGTGGTCGACAAGCTGCCGAGCGGCATCAACATCACCGCTCCCAACGGCCTGACCGGTGCCAACATCGAGCTGCCCTACCCGAGCGTCGGAGCCACCGAGCAGGTTCTGCTCACCGGGGTTCGCGCAAAAGGCATCACCGAGCTGAAGAACGCGGCCATCGAGCCCGAGATCATGGATCTCATCGCTGTTCTGCAGAAGATGGGTGCGATCATCTCAATCGAGCCCAACCGTGTCATTCTCATCGAAGGTGTCGACAGCCTGAAGGGCTACGACCACCGGGCGCTGTTCGACCGTAACGAGGCCGCGAGCTGGGCATCCGCTGCCCTCGCGACCAAGGGCGACATTTTCTGCGTGGGTGCCAAGCAGCAGGAGATGATGACGTTTCTGAACGTGTTCCGCAAGATCGGCGGGGCGTTCGACATCGAAGAAGACGGCATTCGCTTCTACCACCCGGGCGGCGACCTCAAGCCCGTCGTCATCGAGACCGACGTTCACCCGGGCTTCATGACCGACTGGCAGCAGCCGCTTATCGTCGCGCTCACGCAGGCCGTGGGCACCTCCATCGTGCACGAGACGGTCTACGAAGACCGCTTCGGCTTCACCGAGGCGCTCGTTGAGATGGGCGCCGACATCGAGGTGCACAAGAACGGCCTCGAAGGCGGCTACCGCCGGGTACCTCGCCGCGCGCTCGAGCAGGCGGCGGTCATCACGGGCCCCACCAAGCTGCACGGTGCCGACATCGAGGTTCCCGACCTGCGCGGTGGCTTCAGCCACCTCATCGCGGCACTCACCGCCCAAGGTCAGTCGCGGGTCAGCAACGTGGGCCTCATCAGCCGTGGCTACGGCGACTTCGCCGGCAAACTGCAGAAGCTGGGAGCCGACTTCTCCTTCGCGGCGTAACGGCCACACGGTGCCTTCAGAAAAGACACTGTCGTTTCGGCTGCTCGCCGCACCGGTGATTCCGGTGATCGCGGCGCTCTGTCGGCTTGAGGTTCAGGATGCCCACCACCTGCCCCGCACCGGGTCGTTTGTGCTGACCCCCAACCATTACAGCGACATCGACCCGGTCGTCATCGGCTGGTCGGTGTGGCGGCTGGGGCGGGTGCCCCGGTTTCTCGCGAAGGCATCGCTGTTCAGCGTGCCCGTGCTCGGCTGGGCGCTGCGGCAGATTCGACAGATCCCGGTCGAGCGTTCCGGGCGCACGCACGGTAACAACCCGCTGACGGCGGCCCACGACCTCACGGCGATGGGAGAGGGCGTCATCGTGTACCCCGAGGGCACGCTGACGCGCGACCCCGGGCTCTGGCCCATGCGCGGCAAGAGCGGCGCGGTGCGTATTGCGCTCGAGAATGAGTTGCCTATCATCCCTGTCGCCCACTGGGGCACGCAGGCGGTGCTGCCGCGATGGAGCAAGAAGATCAGCCTGTTTCCGCGCAAGACGATTCACATCAAGTACGGCCCCGCCGTCGACCTCGACCGATTTCGCGGTGGTGCGCTCAGCCAGGCCGCGCTACTCGAAGCGACCGGGCTCGTGATGGATGCCATCACGAAGCTACTCGAAGACCTGCGCGGCGAAACCGCGCCGCCCGAGCGGTGGAACCCGGCAGAGCATTCGCAGACCGAGTACGGGGCACTGTAATGGCACGTACGGAACGAGTTGCCCGCGTGGCGCGGGGCAAGCGGGGGCTGGTCGCTGTTCCGACGTGCGCCGTCACCGTTCTGGGGGCGGGGAGTTGGGGTACGACGTTCGCCAAGATCCTGGCCGACGGGGGCAGCGACGTCACACTGTGGGCACGCCGCCCCGAACTCGCCCGCGAGATAACCGAGGGCAAGCGCAACAGCGACTACCTGCCGGGCGTGAACCTGCCGCAGAGCATCCGGGCGACCGCCGACCTCGCCGATGCGGTGGGGCAGTCGTCGATGGTGTTCGTGTCGATTCCGAGCCAGACGCTGCGCTCGAACCTCGCTGCTCTGGCGCCGCTGATCGGGCCGGACACCGTGGTGGTGAGCCTGATGAAGGGCGTAGAGAAGGGCACAGGCCTCCGCATGAGTGAGGTGCTCGAGCTGGGCCTCGGTATCGATCGCGACCGGCTCGCCGTGGCATCCGGCCCCAACCTCGCACTCGAGATCGCCCGGGAACAGCCCACGGCCGCCGTCGTGTCGTCGGCGAGTCTCGGCACGGCCGAGTCGGTCGCCATGGTCGCGAGCAATCGCTACTTTCGTTCGTTCGTCAACACCGACGTCATCGGCACCGAGTTCGGGGGAGTGCTGAAGAACCTCATCGCGGTGGCCATCGGAATCGTCGACGGCGTGGGCTATGGCGAGAACACAAAGGCCTCGATCATCACGCGCGGCCTCGCCGAGATGACCGATTTCGCTGTGGCGTACGGCGGGCGGCCCGAGACGATGTCGGGGCTGGCCGGGCTCGGCGACCTCATCGCGACCGCGAGCTCGCCGCTGTCACGCAACAACACCGCCGGGCGGCTGCTCGGCCAGGGCTACAGCTTCAGCGACGTGGTCGAGCGCATGCACCAGACCGCGGAGGGTCTGTCGTCTGTCGCGCCGATTCTCACCCTCGCGGCAGCGCGCGGGGTCGACATGCCCATCGTGCAACAGGTCAGCCAAGTGCTTGCCGGTACGCTGAACCCGCGAGATATTGCACCTCATCTCACAACAGACTCACTCGAACCCCAGGGCGAAAGGCCGAACGATGGCAGACAAAACCGTGGTGGCTCTGCTCTTCGGCGGCCGTTCCAGCGAGCATTCGATCAGCTGCGCAACGGCCGGCGGGGTTCTCCAAGCGATTGACCGGTCGCGGTACGACGTGATTCCCATCGGCATCACGGCCGACGGCGCGTTCGTGCTCGAAGACGACAACGCGGCGAAGTTCGCACTCGACCCGCAGAAGCTGCCCGTGGTGCTCGACAACGGTTCGCGCGTGCGGTGGCCCGAGAGTGCTTCGTCGCGTGAGCTCACGGTTCTGGATGCCCGGGGCCAGTCGCGCTCGCTCGGCCAGGTCGACGTGGTGTTCCCCATCCTGCACGGCCCGTACGGAGAAGACGGAACCATTCAGGGGCTGCTCGAACTCGTGGGGCTGCCGTATGTGGGCGACGGAGTGCTCGCGTCGGCGCTCGGCATGGACAAACACTTCACCAAGACGGTTCTCGCCCAGGCCGGTATTGCCGTTGCTCCGTGGCACACGGTGACGGCCAGGCAGTGGGCTTCGGCGCCCGCTGCTGTCTCCGAGCTCGTGAGCGAGCTCACCCTGCCCGTGTTCGTGAAACCGGCCCGCGCGGGGTCGTCGGTCGGTGTGAGCAAGGTCAAAGACTGGTCAGAGCTCTCGGCTGCCATGGCGGGGGCGCTGACCGAAGACGACCGAGTGCTGATCGAAGAGGGCATCGTCGGGCGTGAAGTCGAGTGCGGGGTACTGGGGGGCCGCGCCGGGGGGCCTGCCCGGGCATCCGTTGCCGGCGAGGTGGTCATGACGGGCCGCGAGTTCTACGACTTCGACGCGAAATACCTGGGAGCAGCGGGCATCGAATTGGTGTGCCCGGCCGACCTCACGGCAGAGGAGCTCGGCGAGATGCAGTCACTGGCCGTGCGGGCGTTCGACGCGATCGGCGGCGCGGGGCTCGCGCGGGTCGACTTCTTTCTGACGCCCACCGGGTTCGTGGTGAACGAGATCAACACGATGCCGGGGTTCACCCCGATCTCGATGTTTCCCGCGTGCTGGATCGCCTCGGGCGTCACCTACCCCGAGATCATCGACGAGCTCATCGCACTGGCCCTCGAGTAGCCCGCCCTGCTGACCCCCTGACCCCTGCCCCCCGGCCACGATGAGGTGGAAGGGGAGCGAGGGGCGGGCAGGGGGAGCGTACGGCGAGGTCAGCTGGGGATGTAGTTGAACTCGTCGGGGTTGGGGCCCGTGCGCTCGTCGCGGTTCAGAGCGGTGATGGCGGAGATGTCGGCTTCGGTGAGCTCGAAGTCGAACAGGGCGAAGTTCTCTTCGACGCGTGAACGAGTCACCGACTTCGGAAAGACGATGTCGCCGCGCTGGATGTGCCAGCGCAGGGTGACCTGGGCGGTCGACTTGCCGATGCGGTCGGCGATGGCCACGATGGCGGGGTCGTCGAGCACCTTGCCCTGGGCGATGGGCGACCAGGCTTCGGTGGCGATACCGTTTGCAACGCCGAACTCGCGCAGGGCATCCTGTGTCAGGTACGGGTGCACTTCGATCTGGTTCACAACAGGAACGATGTCGGTCTCGGCGAAGAGGCGCTCGAGATGGTGCTGCTGAAAGTTCGAGACACCGACTGACTTGACGCGGCCGCTGGCGAGCATCTCCTGCATGGCCTTCCACGTTTCGACGTAGTCACCCACGGCGGGTAGCGGCCAGTGGATGAGGAACAGGTCGAGGTAGTCGAAACCGAGCGCCTCGAGGGTGCCGTCGAACGCTTTCAGCGCAGCGTCGCGCTCGTGGAAGCCGTTGTTGAGCTTGCTCGTGACGAAGATGTCTTCGCGCGCAATGCCGGAGGCCGCAACGGCCTCGCCGACCTCTTTCTCGTTGCCGTACATCTCGGCGGTGTCGATGTGGCGGTAGCCAACTTCGAGCGCCGCCAGGGTCGCAGCCTTTGTCTCGTCGGGTTTGATCTGAAAGACGCCGAACCCGAGCTGGGGAATCTGCACGCCGTTGTTGAGGGTCACGTTGGGAACTGTCATACGTCAACGCTATTCCCTGTCGGCCGTCGACACGAACTGCGGCGCGGGGCTTGCGAATTCGGCCCGAGGCGGGGAACTCGCAGCCAGGGCTGTGCAACCCGGCAGCCATATCCTCTGCTGTGCTCGGCCATAGGCTGGGCCCATGACGAACCCGTTCTTCGAGCCGAGCACTCTGCTCTACCAACTGCCCGATTTCGGGGCGATCACCGATGAACACTACCGGCCTGCGTTCGAGCGGGGCATGGCCGAGCATCTCGCCGAGGTCGAGGCGATAGTGACGGCACCGGATGCCCCCACCTTCGCCAATACGCTGATTCCGCTCGAGCGGAGCGGCCAGATGCTATCACGCGTCGCGACCGTGTTCTTCAATAAGGCGTCGGCCGACAGCAACGACACGACGAACGCACTCGAAGAAGAGTTGGCGCCGAAGCTCGCCGCCCACGCAGACGCGCTGCGACTCGACTCGCGGCTGTTCGCGCGCATCAAGGCGGTGCGGGCGTCAGCGGAGTTCGGTGGTGCCGGCGGCCTCGACGCAGAGTCGCGGTACCTCGTCGAGCGTTACCTCGCTGAGTTCACGCAAGCCGGCGCCGGGTTGGGCGACGCCCAGAAACAGCAGCTGCGGGAGTACAACCGGCGGCTCTCTGAGCTCACGACGAAGTTCGAGAAGAACCTGCTGGCCGAGACCAACGCGCTGGCCCTGGTCATCGATGACGTGACCGAGCTCGAGGGGCTCGGTGCGGGCGAGATCTCCGCTGCTGCGGAGGCTGCGGCAGAGCGGGGGCTGCCGGGCAAGTGGGTGGTGACGCTCGTGCTGCCGACCGGGCATCCGTACCTCGCGTCACTCACCGACAGACGTGTGCGCGAACGACTCTTCACCGCGTCACGGTCGCGGGGTAACCGCGGGGGTGAGTTCGACAACCGCGACCTGGTGCTCGAAATCACCCGGCTGCGCGCTCTGCGGGCGGGCCTGCTCGGTTTCGAATCGCACGCGGCCTTCGTTACGTCAGATGAGACGGCCGCAACGCCTGCGGCTGTGGATGCCCTGCTGCGCCGGCTCGCACCGCCGGCGGCCCGCAATACCCGTGTCGAGCAGGCCGCGCTACAGCGCCTATTCGGTGGCGAATACGTTGTCGAGGCGTGGGATTGGGCGTACCTCACCGAGAAGCTGCGCAAGGCTCGGTTCGACGTCGACACCGCCGAGATGCGGCCCTACTTCGAGGCCGAGCGGGTGCTCCGCGACGGGGTCTTCTTCGCGGCGAACAGGCTCTACGGAGTGACCTTCACCGAACGCGCCGACCTGCGGGCGTACCACCCCGAGGCGCGCGTGTTCGAGGTGCACGACGAAGGCGGTTCGGCGGTGGGGCTCTACGTGCTCGACCTCTACACGCGCGACTCGAAGCGCGGCGGGGCCTGGATGAACTCGTTGGTGTCGCAGAGTGCCCTGCTCGGGCATCCGGTGATCGTCACCAACAACCTCAATGTTCCCAAGCCCGCCGAGGGCACACCCACGCTGCTCACGTTCGACGAGGTGAACACGTTCTTCCACGAGTTCGGGCACGCTCTGCACGGGTTGTTCGCACGCGTGACCTACCCGAAGTTCTCGGGAACAAGCGTGTTTCGCGATTTCGTCGAGTTTCCGAGCCAGGTCAATGAGATGTGGATGCTCTGGCCCGAGGTTCTGGCGAACTACGCGGTGCACCACCTCACCGGCGAGCCCATGCCGGCCGAACTCGTGGCGAAGGTGCAGGCGTCGGCGGGGTTCAACGAGGGGTTCGCCACCTCTGAGTACCTCGCTGCGGCGCTGCTCGACCAGGCGTGGCACCGGCTCGGGGCGGGCGATGCGGTCGAGGATGTGGCGGCCTTCGAGGCTGCGGCGCTTGCCGGTTTCGGGCTCGGCAACCCGGCTGTTCCGCCGCGGTACTCGAGCACATACTTCGCGCACACGTTCTCAGGCGGATACGACGCCGGCTACTATTCCTACATCTGGAGCGAGGTGCTCGACGCTGACACTGTGGAGTGGTTCACCGAGAACGGCGGCCTCACGCGCGCCAACGGTGACCGCTTCCGTCAGCGCCTGCTCGGCGTCGGCGGCTCCCGCGACCCGCTTGAGGCCTACCGCGACTTCCGCGGACGCGACGCCGACATCGCGCCCCTCCTCGCCCGTCGAGGCCTGACCCCCTGACGTCCTCACCTCTCCCGCCCGCCGCTCGCCGCCCTGCCCTCTCGATGGCCGATCGCCGATGGATGCGGCGGGGCGGTGAGGCGGTGTCAGTGGGGGCGGCGTGCGTGGAGGAGAGGATGCCCGGCCAGGGTTGAGACGGCGACATCGGCGAGCAGGGCGAGGGTGACGCCGACGGCGTAGGCGGCGAGGTCGGTCGGCGCGAAGGTGCTGCCGAGCACGAGTGCGGCGGGCGGGAAGGCGGCGTCGATTCGCGCCGGTAGGTCGGTGAGCTGCAGAAACTCGATGATCCAGCAGAATGCCAGGGCGAGACCTGCGGCGAGAAGCCTCGGGCTCTGTCTGACGGTCAGGATCAGCGCGAGGAGCAAGTAGATGAGCGCTGCGTAAAGTGCATCACCGCTGGCGTCGAGGATCCACGCCCACGTGCTCGATCTACCGCCGATCCAGCCGCTGCCGAACCAGCCCGAACCGAACCAGCCCGAACCGAACCAGCCCGAACCGAACCAGCCCGAACCGAACCAGCCCGAGCCGAGCGACCCCGATGCGAGCCATTCCGCGGCGTTGTAATGCACGATGAGTCCCGCGGCGACGGTGGCCGCGGCGGCAATGGCAAGCGCGGTGCGACGCATCCTCCGCCTCGGCGGTCGAGTGTGCAGGATCAGCCCGCAGCGGCCGGGGGCGTGGTCTCGATGATGAAGGGCGCTGTCGTGTCGGTGGGCGCCGGGGTGGGCACTGTTGTGGTGCCAGTGCCAGTGCCAGTGCCAGTGCCAGTGCTGCCGGCGGTCGGCGCCGGGGTGGGCGCCGCAGTGCCGGTGGAGGAGCCGATGGGGGTGCCGCCGGCGCCGAGCACGTCGTTGGCGTCGACGCACTTATTGGTCTGGGGGGTGGCCGCGAAGGCGCTCTGCAGATCGACGAGGGCCGTCACAGCCGAGACGGCGTTGGAGTCGACGATGACCTGCGTCGCGGGTGTGCGACCGAACGTGGTGAAGGTGTACGACGGGGCCTGCGAGTCGTCTTCGATCCAGTCGATGCCCGAGATGGTGTCGCAGGGCAGCGTTGTGGGGCCATACGGTTGCACCCCGCAGCGCAGGAGTATCGAGGCGGGCGAGCCCCACGCGGCTGTCGCCTGCGCGTTCGTCTGGCGGAGGCTCTCGCTCGCGACCGAGTCGGGCAGGCGCACCATCACTTCGGCGCAGCCCGGATCGGTGGCGTTGGCCGCCGGGTCGAGCGCGACGGTGGGTGTGCAGCCGGTGACGACGACGGCGAGAAGACCGGCCAGAAGGGCGCCAGGAACCAGGAGGCGTTTGCGGGTGAACATCACCGACAGGCTACCGTTTAGAAATGAGTACTCACGGGGCAGACCTTCAGCTTTCACCGCCGACCGATACTCTCTCGTCGGTCGGCGAGGTTGAGGCCTTGAAGCGCATCTTCCCGCGGTTGCCCGCGGCTTCGGGCGCTCTGCTCGGCCCGGGTGACGACGCCGCGGTCGTGGCGGCACCGGATGCCCGGTTCGTCGTCACCACTGACATGATGATTCACGGGCCCGACTTTCGTCTCGCGTGGTCGACCCCGCACGACCTGGGCTGGAAGGCGGCGATCACCAATCTCGCCGATGTTGCGGCGATGGGAGCCGTTCCCTCTGCCCTCGTCGTTGCGATCGCGGCCCCGCTCGACACCCCTGTCGCCACGCTCGAAGGTATCGCTGACGGCCTCCGAGATGCCTGCGCGGCGCACGCGCCGGGCACCGGCGTGGTGGGTGGTGATCTCTCGGTGTCGAACACGCTGACGCTGGCCGTCACCGCCTTCGGTTCGCTTGAGGGCCGTAAGCCTGTTGTGCGATCGGGAGCCGCCGTGGGGGACACGGTGGCGGTCGCCGGCGAACTCGGCCGTGCCGGCGCGGGCATCTGGTTGCTGTTCGCCGAGGGCACGAGCGTGCTCCCCACGCGCCCCGACAAAACGGCCCCGCCAGCATCTGAGCAATTGCCCGAACCCCAGGCTCAGCCAGACGCCGAACTCGGACGGAAGCTGCGCGAGCAGCACCCCGAACTGGTGGAGGCCCAGCTCGCGCCCACCTCGCCCCTCGACGCCGGGCGCCGCGCGGGAACCGCCGGGGCGACCGCGATGCTCGATGTGTCTGACGGCCTGATTCTCGACGCGGGGCGCATCGCGCTGGCCAGTGGGGTGTCGATTGAGTTTCTGCATGACGCCATCGAAGCCGAAGCAGAGTCACTTCGTGCGCTCGACCCCGTGGTCGGTGCACAAGCGCGTGACTTTGTGCTCTGTGGAGGAGAAGATCACGCCATGCTCGCGACGTTCTCATCCGGCGCGGCCCTGCCAGAAGGCTTCCGGATGATCGGTGTGGTCACCGAGCGCACACCCGGGCATCCACTTGTCACTGTTGGCGGCGAGGCGTATGTGCGGCCCGGCGGCTGGGATCCGTTCAGCGACTGGAACGGCGCCACCGGCTGAGCGCCGTCGGCTACCCCCACCACAGCGCGACAACCAGCCAGCGTGCCCGCTACAATTTCTGGATGCCGCGCGAACGAAGCGCAAGACCGTCGCAGCATCGACGCAGGTGAACGGAGCCACACGCACGATGGGCAAGCTGATCTACGGGAGCCCCGGAACCGACATCGACTTCGACGACCGAGTTCTCGCTCACCTCCGTGTTGTCATCGTGACGAAACTCCGGCGCGGCGAATCGTTCACCATGCAGTACGCCTCCGGCCTCGATTCGGGTGCCGGGCACGGCTCGCTGTGGATGCATCCTTCGATTCCGCTGCAGTTCAGGTTCTACGGCAGCAAAGAGCCCTCCCTGAACCGTGCATGGATAGAGGCGCTCATGCTCGGCGCCAGCACGACGGTCGGCCTGCAACTGCTGCCCGAGCCAGACCCCCAGCACTGACTCCGAGCGAGACCCCAGCACGCACCTCTTCCAGTGCGGCCAACGCGCGTGAGGGGGCAGCCGGCCCGAAAGCCTGCCGCCCCCACACGAGGTACTGCGTTACCGCTCTGCTGAACCGACGCCGTCGAACTCGAGCGACTGTGCCAGTGGCACCGGGTCGCGCTCGATGGTCGTGGCCAGCGGCTTCTCTTTCACGAACACCAGCAGCACGGTCGCCACCAGCACCAGCGGAACCATGTAAAGGAACACCGGCGTCAGAGCGTCGTTGTAGGCGCCCACGATGATGTCCCGCACAGCCGACGGCAGGCCTCGAACGAGGTCAGGCGTGAACGAGTTGCTGCCACCTGCGTTGCCGGCTCCGGCGGGCATCCGCTCGCTCAGCAGCGACGTCAACTTGGCGACGAACAGCGAACCGACAACGGCCGAACCGAGCGAGGCCCCGATCTGGCGAAAATAGTTGTTCGACGCGGTCGCCGTACCCACTTCACGCTGCGGGAACGAGTTCTGAACGATGAGAATCAGAATCTGCATGCACATGCCGAGCCCGATGCCCATGATGGCAAGGTAGGCGCAGATGATCCAGACCGGCATTCCAGCGGTCATGGTCGACAGCAACCCGAGGGCCACCGCGGTGATGATCGTTCCGACGATGGGCAGGAACTTGTAGTGACCGGTGCGGCTCACCAGCTGGCCCGAGCCGATCGAGGTGATCAACAGTCCCGCCATCAGCGGGATGAGCAGCAGCCCGGCCTGGGTGGCCGTGGCGCCGGTGACCATCTGCATGTAGGTCGGCAGGTAGGCGAGGGCACCGAACATCGCGATACCGATGATGAGACCGGCGATCGTGGTGAGGTTGAAGTTACGGTCTTTGAACAGGTGCGGCGGCATGATCGGTTCTACGGCCCGGCGCTCGACCATGATGAAGGCGATCGCGGCCACCACAGTGCCGGCGATGAGGCCGATGATGGTGGGCGAATCCCAGGCGTAGGTGTTTCCGCCCCAGGTCGTGGTCAGCACGAGGCCGGTCGACGCGAGTGCGAGCAGCACCATTCCGGGGAAGTCGATGCGCGGTTTCTGCTGCCCACCTTTCGGCAGGTGCAGAAACATGACTGCCGAGAGGATAGCGAGGATGCCCAGGGGAATGTTCATCCAGAAGCCCCAACGCCACCCGGGCCCTTCGGTGAACCATCCACCGAGAAGGGGGCCGGCAACCGATGAGAGTGCGAACACGCCGCCCATGATGCCCATGTACTTGCCGCGCTCGCGGGCCGGTACGACGTCAGCGATGATGGCCTGCGACAGAATCATGAGGCCACCGCCGCCCAGGCCCTGAATGGCGCGACCAACGATGAGCTGGCCCATGTCGGGTGCCAGGCCGCCCACGACAGAGCCGACGATGAAGAGGCTGATCGCGGCGATGAACAGGCCCTTGCGGCCGATGAGGTCGCCGAGCTTGCCGTACACCGGCAACATGATCGTCGACGCGAGGATGTACGCGGTGGTGACCCACAGCATGTACTGAACCCCGTTGAGCTCGCCGACGATCGTCGGCAGCGCGGTGCTGAAGATGGTCTGATCCAGCGATGCCAGAAGCATCGTCACCATCAGGCCGGCGAAAACCAGCAGGATGTTGCGTTTGGCTGCCGGGTCGGCCGCAGGAGTTGCCACGGCTTTGGGCGAAATTGTGGTGGTCATTGGATTTTCTTCGTTACCTCTCTGACGAGCGAGATCGCTCGTGTTTCAATCTGTTCTGGGTCTGCCGTGCTGCCGGCAGCCACCCACTCTTTGATCACGACGCGGGCCGCCCCGCTGCAGAGCGCGAGCAGCAGCTCGGCTGAGGCGGCGAGATCGGCATCGGCGGCCGATTCGACGTCGGAAGCGAATGTCTTGTCGGCCCTCACGAGTGTCTGGATGGCCGCCGTCATCTGACCGGCCATGCGGGTGAACTGCGCGATGTGACGGCCGAGGAGTTCGGGGTGCGCCTGAACGATCTCCATTCGCATGGCGTGCAGGTCGGAGTTGGCAATCGTGGGGCCGATGACCCCGAACACCAGCTTCATGATCGACTCGACGAGGTCGGCCCCGTCGTAGCGGGCGATGTGCAGAGCGACGACTTCTTCGGTCAGCACAGCATCGCGAAGGCCGAGAATGGCGTCTTCTTTGCTGTCGAAGTAGTTGAAGAAGGTGCGCGACGACACGTCGGCCGCTTCGCTGATGGCGTCGACCGTTGCGGCAGCGAGGCCGTCGCGTGCGACGAGCTCGACGGCGGCCCGCTCGAGGTTGGCCCGTGTCTCTGCGCGCTTCTTGTCGCGAAGGCCCAACGGGGGAGATACTGTCATGGGTCAATTGTTGCGCAATGTGCAAAGTTTCGCAACTGCAATGTTGCTGTACTGCAAATTTGCGACAATGTAATTTTGCTTAGCCTGCAATTTCACCGAAAACTCGGCGCGATTGCAGGCCCGGCACGCCCACCATTCCCGGCTGTTCGACTCAGCTGGGCGTGATCCAGTACAGCACCGTCTCCCCGTAGTCTTTGCGGCGGTCGAGAATCAGGCTCGCCGGCAGCGCCGGCTCGGGCGAGCGGGAGCTGCGCTCGAGCACCACATCGGCACCGGGTGTCAGGTGCGGAGCGAGCAGCGTGAGCGCCTCGGTGATCTCCGCCTCGCTGAGGTCGTAGGGCGGGTCGATGAAGACCACGTCGAACGTCGAGACGGTCTGGCCGAGAAAGGCCACCACCGACTGGGTTGCCACATGGATGCGCGGGCTCGCGCTCGGCGGCCTGCCGACGCCGCGCTTGGCCGGCGCGTTCGGGCCGCCGCGCGGAGTGGGCCGCGTGGCCATCGCGGCCTTCTGAACCAGCGCCACGTTCGCCTTGATCACGCGAACAGCCGCGGGCGCTCGCTCGACGATCGATGCTTCGGCGGCGCCCCGGCTCACGGCTTCGAGCGCGAGCGCGCCAGAGCCGGCGTACAGGTCGAGCACCGACGAGCCCCCGAGAATGCCGCGGGAGTCGAGCGCCGAGAAGACGGCCTCCCGCACACGATCGCTGGTGGGGCGCGTGCCGGCGGGCGGCACGGCCAGCCGCTGCGAGCCGGCGAACCCGGCGATGATGCGGGTCATCGGGTGACCCCGGCGGCGAGAAGGGGAGTGGTCGTTGTGCGCATTCCAGCACCCTAGCGTGCTGTCAGGCGATGGATGCTCGGCCACCGCCTGCGCGGTGTCAGTGCCCGCGCCTACAATCGGGCATATGAACGCGTCTCCCGTGCCTTCGACGAGCCGCCCGGTCGTCATCATCGGCACCGGCGCGGGTTCACCGCTCGACGCCAAAGTCGCGGGCGTGCTCGGCGGCCGCACGGCGGGTGCTCTGCAGAAGGCCTTCGGCATCGTCACCGTCGCCGACATGCTCGCGCACTACCCGCGCCGGTACGCCCGCCGGGGCGAGCTCACCGCGCTCGGCGAACTGCCCCTGAACGAATCGGTCACCATCGTGGCCGAGGTGCGCACCGTGCGGGAGAGGCCCATGAAGGCGCGGCGTGGGTCGATTCTCGAGGTGTCGATCTCCGACGGCCACGGCATTCTCACGCTCACCTTCTTCAACCAGGCGTGGCGCTCGAACGAGCTCCGGCCGGGCGTGCGGGGCATCTTCACCGGCAAGGTGGGGGAGTACCGCGGCGCCCTGCAGCTGGCTCACCCCGACTACGAGCTCTTCAACGACTTGTCGCTCGACACTGGCACTGCAGAGGCCAAGAAGTTCGCGGAGATGCCCATTCCCATCTACCCGGCGAGCGGGTCGATGGCGAGCTGGCAGATCCAGAAGTCGATGGCGCTGGTGCTCGATGCGCTCGGCGACATCGGAGATCCGGTGCCCGCAGCAGTCAGGGCAGAGCGCGGGCTCGAGTCGTTCGAGGCCGCGCTGGAGGGCATCCATCGGCCGGAGAAAGACAGCGATTGGCGGCGTGCGAGAGACGCCCTGAAGTTTCAGGAGGCGTTCGTTCTGCAGACGGCGCTGCTTCAGCAGCGCCAGGCCGCCCACGCCCAGAAGGCGTTGCCACGGGTCGCGAAGAAGGGTGGCTACCTCGAGCGGTTCGATCGCGCTCTCGCGTTCACCCTCACTGGCGACCAGTCGCTGGTCGGCAGCGAGATCACGGCCGACCTCGCGAAGCCCGAGCCGATGAACCGGCTGGTGCAGGGTGAGGTGGGCTCGGGCAAGACACTCGTGGCGCTGCGGGCGATGCTCGCGGTAGCCGACTCGGGCGGCCAGTCGGCGTTGCTCGCGCCGACGGAGGTGCTCGCCTCGCAGCACCTCCGCTCCATCGTGAAGGTGCTGGGCCCCGACCTCGCGGCCGAGCTGGTTCCCACGCTGCACACCGGCCAGTCGCCGGTGGCCCAGCGCCGCAAGGCGCTTCTTCGTATGGTGTCGGGGCAGGCGAAGATCGTCGTCGGAACACACGCGCTGCTGAGCGACAACGTTCAGTTCTACGATCTCGGGCTGGTCGTCGTCGATGAGCAGCACCGATTCGGTGTCGAACAGCGCGAGGCGCTGCGGGCGAAGGGCGCTCAGCCGCCGCACGTGTTGGTGCTCACGGCCACGCCCATCCCGCGCACGGTGGCGATGACGGTGTTCGGCGACCTCGACATCAGTACCATCAGCGAGCTGCCCGCCGGTCGCCAGGGCATCTCGAGCTTCGTCGTGCCGCTCACAGACAAGCCCGGCTGGGTGAATCGCATCTGGCAGCGAACCGCCGAAGAGCTCGAGCAGGGCCGGCAGGCCTTCGTGGTGTGCCCGGCCATCGAGCCGAGCGTCGCCGAGCCGGCCGACGAGCTCGAGCCGGTCGACGGCGAAGAGGGCCCCGCCCGGCCGCTGACCACGGTGCTCGGAATGCTCACCGAGATCCGCGCCAACCCCATGCTGGCCGGCCGTCGCATCGAGCCACTGCACGGCCGCATGACGAGCGAGGAGAAAGAGCACACCATGCTCGCCTTCGCCGCCGGTGAGATCGACGTTCTGGTGGCAACGACCGTCATCGAGGTCGGTGTCGACGTGCCCAATGCGTCGACGATGGTGGTGATGGATGCTGACCGCTTCGGCGTCTCGCAACTGCACCAGCTGCGGGGCCGGGTCGGTCGCGGCGGTGTTCCGGGGCTCTGCCTGCTCGTGACCTACGCCGAACCCGAGACGCTCGCCCGCGAGCGGGTCGAAGCCGTGGCGTCGACGCTCGATGGGTTCGAGCTCGCGCAGATCGACCTCGAACTTCGCCGCGAGGGCGATGTGCTCGGCAGCAGCCAATCGGGCGGGCGGTCGTCGCTGCGGCTGCTTCGTGTGGTGAGCGACGGCGACCTCATCGGTGAGGCGAGGCAGGCGGCAGCAGAGGTACTCGCAGACGACACGGGGTTGGCCGGGCATCCGGAGCTGCGTGCCGCACTGGCGCGACGCCTCGATGAGAGTGACCGTGCGTTTCTCGCGAAGAGTTAGTGGTCGGCCGGGGTTGGTAGCCTGAGGGCATGAGCACCATTGCGGTTGTCCCAGGTTCCTTCGATCCGGTGACCCTCGGGCACCTCGATGTGATTGCCCGCGCAGCCGGCATCTTCGACGAGGTGCACGTGGTCGTGGTGCACAACCCCGGGAAGACCGCGCTGCTGCCCATTGCCCAGCGGGTGGTGCTCATTCAGAAGGCCATCGCCGACGGGGGGTTGCCGTCGAACATCGTCGTCACGTCATGGAGCATGGGGCTGCTGGTCGACTACTGCGTCGAGGTGGGGGCGACAGTGCTGGTCAAGGGCATTCGCTCGCAGGTCGATGTGGCGTACGAGACACCGATGGCGATCGTGAACCGTAACCTCGCCGGGGTTGAGACCGTGTTTCTGCTGCCCGACCCGGCGCACGCGCACGTGTCGAGTTCGTTGGTGCGGCAGGTGGCGGGGCTCGGCGGAGACGTGTCGCCGTACGTTCCCGCTGCGGTCGCTGAGTTTCTGGCGTCGCACGCCTGAGGGCGGATCGGTTTCCATGCTGCCGCGTGGCGGGGCTGGCAGGTTGCAGTGCTGTAGGGCTGCCGGGGCGTCACTGTGCGACGGGATGGCAGGATTGACGTATGAGTGAACTGTCGATCGGCTACGCCGCCATGCTCGAACAGTTTCACCCGACAGAGGCCGTGGCGCTCGCCGCTCTCGCCGAGAAGCACGGTTTCTCGGGCACCATGGCGACCGATCACTTTCAACCGTGGGTGCCCCAGCAGGGCCAGAGCTCATTCGTCTGGAACGTTCTCACCGCGCTCGGCGAGCGAACGTCAGGCGATTTCGGCCCCGGAGTCACTGCTCCGACGTTTCGCTGGCACCCGGCGATGATCGCGCAGGCGAGTGCGACGATGGGCGCGATGTACCCCGGCCGGCACTGGCTCGGCCTCGGCTCGGGAGAAGCGCTGAACGAGCACATCGTCGGCCAGTACTGGCCAGAGGCCCCCGAACGCATCAACCGGATGTTCGAGGCCGTCGACATCATCAGCAAACTGTTCACTGCCTCGCTCGCCGGCCGCGACGTCAAACACCGCGGCGACTACTTCACTCTCGAGTCGACCCGGCTCTGGACCATGCCGCTCGTCGCTCCCGAGATTCTCGTCGCAACCTCGGGCCCGGTGACGGCGCGCCGAGCCGGTCGTCACGCAGACGGCCTCATCACCGTCGGCGCACCCATCGAGAAGATCGCCGGGCTGTTCAGCCGGTTCGCCGACGGCGCTCGCGAGGTGGGCAAAGACCCCGCCGGTATGCCGAAGGTGCTCCAGTTGCACCTCTCGTGGGCGCCCACCTATGAAGAAGCGCTCACGAACGCGCTGGTCGAGTGGCCGAATGGCGGCATGCGGTTCGCGAAGGCCGACATCCGTTCACCGTTCGAGTTCGAGCAGATGGCCAAGATGGTTCGCCCCGAAGACTTCGAGGGGCGGCTGCTGGTGTCGAGTGAACCCGATGAGCACAGGGCGTACATCCAGCGATTCGCCGACCTCGGGTTCGATCGCATCTACCTGCATAATGTGGGGCGCAACCAAGCAGAATGGATCGAGACCTTCGGGCGCGACGTACTGCCGAAGGTGGTGCGTTGATGGGCTCGGTATCGATATATGCCGTTGAGGGCATAGACGAGATCAGCGCGGGAGACGCGCTCGACGTCATCATCGGCGATGCCGTGGCAGCGGGCGACGTTGCTCCAGCCGACGGCGACATTCTTGTCGTGACCAGCAAGATCGTCTCCAAGGCCGAGGGCAGGTCTGTGCGAGCGGATGACCGCGAAGACGCCATCACCGCCGAAACCGTGCGCGTGGTGGCCACCCGCGAGCATCCGGGCGGCATCACCCGCATCGTCGAGAATCGCCAGGGCATCGTTCAGGCCGCGGCCGGAGTCGACGCCAGCAACACCCCCGCGGGAACCGTGCTGCTGCTGCCCATCGACCCCGACGCGTCGGCCCGTCGCCTCGCCACCGCTCTTCGCCAGAGGTTCGGCGTGCGCCTCGGAATCGTCGTCTCTGACACCTTGGGCCGCGCCTGGCGAGAAGGCCAGACCGACGCCGCCATCGGCTCGGCCGGGGTCTCGGTGGTCGACGACCTGCGTGGCGGCGTCGACACTTTCGGCCAGACGCTGCAGGTGACCCAGATGGCTGTCGGCGACGAGATCGCGGCCGCCGCAGACCTCGTCAAGGGCAAGGCGACGGGTGTTCCCGTGGCGCTCGTGCGTGGGCTCGCGCACTTCGTCACCGAGTCGCTCGACACCCCGGCGCGCGCCCTGAACCGCACCGGGCCCACCGACATGTTTCGGCTCGGCACCGACGAAGCCCTCGCGCAGGGCTTCGCCGACGGCTACGAGGCCGGATACCTCGCCGGGCTGGCCGCGAGCCAGTGACAGCCTTCGCTGCCCTCCGCTGGGTCGTCGTCGTGCCCGTCAAAGGCTCGAACGAGTCGAAGTCGCGCCTCGCAAGCTTTCCCCTTAGCGTCGCAGAGCGCCGTGACCTGGCGCTCGCCTTTGCGCTCGACACTGTCGACGCCATTCTGCGGGCCCCGGATGTTCTCGCCGTCGTCATCGTCACGAACGACCCCGCCTCGGCGGCGGCCCTGGCGGGGCTCGACGCGGCGCCCGTGCGTGGCGGTGGTAAGGGCAGCGGGCGCGACGCCGAGTCCGGCTCGGCCAAGGCGCTCGGCCGTGGCGCCGTGATCGACGCAATACCTCTTCCGCTTCGCGCCGGTGCGCGCGATGCCGGCGGGGCGTTCGGTCGGGGCGCTGAAGAGTCCCCTCTGCGCGTCGAGGTGATTCCCGACGCTGGTTCGGGTCTCAACGCCGCCATCGCCGACGGACTGCGTTTCGCTCGAGGGAGCTGGCCCGCGGCCGGGGTCGCCGTGATGACCGCCGACCTGCCCACGCTCGACACGGCCGACGTCGTCGACGCGCTCGGTCGCGCGGCCGGGCATCCGCGCTCCTTCGTCGCCGACGCCGACGGCACCGGAACCACCACGATTGCGGCTCGCCCGGGCGAACCACTGCGGCCTCTGTTCGGTGGCGCCTCGGCGGCCCGTCATTCGGCGGCTGGGCTCGTGCCGCTCGACGTGCCACTCACGTCGAGCCTCCGCCGCGACGTCGACACCCCGGCCGACGTGGCCGCTGTGGCGTCGGGTGCACTTGGGCCCCGCACGGCCGAGCTGCTCGGTCGCGTGACCGATGCGGCCCTCTGACCCGCGCCCCGCTGCAGTTTCTGATCAGAGGCGCGTCACGACCCGTTCGGCAAGCGCCGAGCGCGCCGGCAGCTCGTGGCCCACTGCGTTGAACCGCAGGCGCGGAGGTTCTGCGGTGAATCGCTCGATCCACTCAGCGACCGACGTCGAAGCCGCGATCGGAAACGCCGTGATCACTCGCATCGTCGACCCCGTCGTGATGCCGTAGACCACCGCTTGGCATCCGGCCGCCGATACGAGAACGGCCCGCGCCACATCCTCGCGCTCCTCGCCGGCCAGCTCGTCGATGAACGCTTGTGCTGCAGACTGGTGCCCGGGAGCCGTGAGCACCGGATGCACGGCCGATGTTATGCCGGCCACGAGCCCCCGCGGAGCATCCACCCCGCCCGCCGTCGCACTCTTCCCAGCACCTGCACTCTCAGCTGCACCCGCACCTGCACCCGCACTCGCACCGACCGACGGCAGCGTCGTATTCGTGTCTGCCGATGCAGTGAGAGGCCCCAGAAACCCGCCCGGCTGCCCGAGCGCCCGCCCCAGCTCGACGCTCAGCCACCGCTCGCGCTTCAACCCGTACGGAGTCTGAACCGTCGACAGCAGGTACCCGTACACGTGCAGCAGCCCGGCGTTGCCCACCGGCCACGCTGCACCCACCCCGGCCAGCGCGTGCAGCGCCTCGAACAGCGCCCGCCCGATCACGGGCACCCCGAGGTTCTCGTCGATCACCGTCGACAGCCCCCACGCCCCGAAACTCCCGGCCGCGCGGTCGAACTGAAGCTCGCGCACCAGATCGGGCAGCAGTTCCCGGAGCACTCGCTCGGCTTCCGCCGCGCTCCCGGCGCCCGTCAGGTCTCCGGATGCCCGCCGCACCCTCTGCTCGAACTGCGCCCGTTCCTCCAACTGCGCCCGTTCCTCCAACTGCGCCCGTTCCTCCAACTGCACGGCCTCTTGGAACCGCTCTGCTTCGCTCACCCTCCCATCGTACGAACCCACCTCACCAGCCGCCCCCTCGATGGGCGCGCGACTGTAAGGCGGGGCGGGAAAGGCAAACCCAAGAGGTTTCCGCTGCGAAGAGAGGGAGTGACAGTGATGACGGGCGACAGGGGGTACGCGCCATTCGGTATTGTGGCCGACCCCGGATGTTTCGGCCTCAAGACCTCCGTCATCGCCACCGGTGCTGGCGCTGTCACGGTGCGGCACACCGCGACACCTGCGACTCTGGTACCTCGTACCGGATCTGTCGCGCCCAGCCTTCCCGCACCGCCCACCTCGCTGCCGCCCGCCGCGCTGCCGCGAACCGCCCTCGTGCTGCTGCACGGAGCCGCCGGATCCTGGTCGACCTTCACCCCGCTGCTGCAGGCCGCCCGCCGCGCCGGGCTCGATCTCGGCGACCTCGTCATCCCCGACCTGCCCGGCTGGGGCGACACCGCTCTGCCAGCAGATCCCAACCAGCGCACGATCGAGGCCATCTCCAGTTCGGTCGCCGAGGTGACTCGAGCGCTCGGCTACGACAGTTGGGTGCTCCTCGGCCATTCGCTCGGCGGCTTCGTCGCACTCGACCTCGCCGCGCACGAGCCGCGGGCAACCGAGAAGGTTCTGCTGGTTTCCGCGACCACCTTCTCGGTCATCGAGAGTGTGCGGCATCCGATCCGCCGTTTTCGAGGGCTGCCGGCGTACATCGGAATGCTCTTCGTCATGCGCACTCTGGCGGCGCTCGGCCGCTCAGGCACTCGGCTGGTGAACGCGACCGGCGACACCCGGCTCTTTCGCCTCGTCATGAGTCCGCTGTTCGCTCACCCGCACTCCGTCGACGCGACCGTGATGCACGCGCTCGCCGAAGAGGCCCGCCCGCGGTCGTTCGCCGAGGCCTCCGCACGGGCGGGGCAGTATGACGCCGCGCGGGTGTGGGCGGGCATCCGGTGCCCCGTTCTCGCCCTGCACGGCAGCGCAGACGTCTTCGTCGCCGACTCAGACGACGCGCTTCTGGATGCTGTCATTCCCGACTTCACGGCCCACACCCTCGAAGGCGCTGGCCACTTCGGCCACATCGAGCGCCCCGACGCCATGCTGGAGCACTTCTTCGCTCCAGCATCCCTACCAACCAATGCAGCGGGAATGCGCTGAACCCTTCAGCGCCGCCGTCACTTCGGCGTCGCACCCGCCGCCGTCACGCGCGCAGCAGAGCCGCCTCCGCCAGAGCGGCACCAGCAAGCGCCGCCGCGTGCTCGACCGAGTTCATCCACAACGGAACCGCCACCACCCGGAGCCCCGCCTCAGCTAGCCCCGGCAGCAGCCCCGAATCGCTCTCGTCGACCAACCATGCATCGAGCAACCCTCCACTCGCCCGCGCCCCGTAGTGCAGCCCCACCGCATCGGCCGTCGTTGCCACCCCAATGGCGCTCAGGCACGCATGCGCCATGCCGCGCACCGCCGCCCCCGAGATGATCGGCGAGACCCCCACAATCGGAGCCGCTGTGTTTTCGAGGGCGCTCCGGATGCCCGGCACTGTCAGAATCGTTCCGATCGAGACCACCGGATTCGACGGTGCCACCAGCACCACGTCGCCCCCGAGTATCGCTTCGACCACCCCCGGCGCAGCCACGGATTCCTCGAGCCCCCGCTGCTCGAACCGCACCGCCGGCAGCCCGGCGCGGTACCGCACCCACCACTCCTCGAAGTGCATGCTGCGCTCAGCACCCGCACCCGCACCAGCACCGCCGGCCGCACCGCCGTCGCCGGCACCCTCGCCCACCACCACATGCGTCTCCACCGGCTGATCGCTCATCGGCAGCAGCGTGATACCGAGGTTCCACCGCGCGGCCACATGCGCAGTGGCCTCTGACAGCGTGCGGCCCTCGCGCAGCAGGTGCGATCGGGTGATGTGGGTGCCGAGGTCGAGGTCGCCGAGGGTGAACCACGGCCATCCGACCCCGTATTCGGTGAGTTCGGCGCTGACCCGCTCCGATTCGCCGTGACGGCCCCAGCCGCGCTCTTCGTCGTTCGCGCCGCCGAGCGTGTACATGATCGAGTCGAGGTCGGGGCAGACGCGGAGGCCCGTGAGCCACAGGTCGTCGCCCGTGTTGACGATGGCCGTGATCTCGGCTGTCGTGCCGCCCTGCCCGTCAGGCAGGGTTGCCCGAAGATGCTCCCGCAAACCTCGAAGGAATTTGGCGCCACCGACGCCACCGGCCAGAACAGTTATCTTCACACTGTAATTTTCGCACCCCACCGCGGGTGTCAGCTGCGCACGAACCTCGACGCCACCTCGCTCAGCACATCTTCCGATCCCGCGTAGATGCCGTCGGCCCGCGGCCAGTGGGTGATCACGTCGGTGAACCCGGCACCGGAGGCCCGCCCCACGATCTCCTCGAACGCCCCCACACTCTGCAGGGCGTACTGCCCGCCCGAGTCGACCGACAGGTACCGGTCGATGCTGCCGGGGTCACGCCCGGCGGCCTCCGCGGCGTCGTCGAGACGGCCGGAGAGCGACTCGACCGACCGCCACCACTCCTCGCCCGTCGCCCCCTCGGCCCCCGTTGTGACCCAGCCCTGCCCGAACTGCGCCACCAGCCCGAGCCCCTTCGGGCCATTCGCCGCCAACACCAGCGGAACCCGCGGCTGCTGCGCCGCACGCCCCACCATGCGGGCCTCGTGTGCGGTGTACCAGGTGCCATCGAAGCTGATGCCGTACGGGGGTTCGACGTCGGCGCCCCGAGTTTCGCCCGCCCGGGCATCCGGAGCCTCGAAGCGCAGCAGCGCATCGAGCAACTCGACGAATTCGGCGAACCGCTCGTGGCGTTGCCGCGCACTGAGGGCCTGCTGGCCGAGCACGAATGCGTCGAACCCGGTGCCGCCCGAGCCGAAACCGAGCGTGAACCGGCCGCCCGACACATCGTCGAGCGACGCCACGTCTTTCGCGAAGGGCACCGGATGCCGAAAGTTCGGCGACGAGACAAAGGTGCCAAGCCGAATGCGCTCGGTCACCACCGCAGCGGCAGTGAGCGTGACAATCGTTGAACCCCAGGGCTCGCCAGCCAGCGAGCGCCACGACAAGTGGTCGTACGTGAACGCGTGGTCGAAGCCCAATTGCTCGGCCTCAACCCATTTGCGGCGCCCGTCGGCCCAGCGGTCTTGGGGGAGGATGACGATTCCGTAACGCATGCTCACAGCATAGGTCGGGGGTGCGACATCGCGCCCGGCCTGCTTCCGCCAGCGCTTACGCCTGCCGCGAGGCCGCCGCGAGCAGCGCCGCGACCTCCTCGACATCGCCGCGCACGGCACCGGCCGTGATCCTCACATACTGCTGTCCCAGTTCTGAGTGCCCGTCATCGCTCGGCCCGGCCCGAAACGACGACCCCGCCGCCACCCGAATACCGCTCGCCGCCAGAGCCACCATCGCCGCGCGCTCGTCGGCCACGGGCATCCACAGGTTGATGCCGTCGGGCACAACATTTTCTGCCCCGACCCCGGGTGCCACTGCGCTCGCGCCACCGGCGGCGAATTCTGCAGCCCCGCCCATCC
>NZ_JASJXO010000021.1:0-60262 GCF_035018625.1 Subtercola sp. RTI3
CTAACAGGCTGTGTGCGAGAAGCGGTTGCCATCTCGATAGCAGTAGTTCGGTCACCCCCACAAAAAGGTTTGGTCTCGTGTAAAAAGGCCACGCCGAGCGAGGAGCCCAACGAGTACGACGACGATGGCGAGGGCGAAGGAGACGCGAGCGACGGCAAGGGTGGGAACGAGCAGCTGCGCGGTGAGGGCGAGGGGAACGGCCATCCATTCCCACCGCCCGCTGAGGGCGACGAACGGTACGAGCAGCAAGGCGTACCAGGAGTAGTGCGGGGTCACGACGAGCAGTGTGACGCCGATCATCACCACCTGGCCGAGCCAGGGATTCTCAGGGTCGGTGCGTCGCCACACCAGCACGGCGGTGACAAGAAGAATGAGCGCGGCGAGAACGAGCGCGCCGGTTCCAGGGGCGACGATCGAGAGCAGGGCGAACCGGCTGCCGTCGTCGTAGCCCTCTTCAGAGAGGTAGCCCGGCAGATACCCGATCACCGCAATTCCCGTCGAGAGAATGTAGGGAATGTACAGGGCGACGAAGGTGAGTACGGCCCCGAGAATCACCTTCCAGGGCTGCCTCCGCAGCAGTGCGGGGGCCGCGATGACGGGCACGAGTTTCACCGCAATGCTGACTCCGAGGCTGACGCCACCGAAGAAGCTCGTCGGGGTTCCGCGCCGCCCGCGCGACACGAGCAGGGTGGCAGTGAGTGCGAGCAGCGCGGCCAGAGCATCCACGTGCGAATTCGTGATGGCCTCGGTGGCGACGAACGGGCTCCACGCCCAGAGGGCGGCCCAGCGCACGTTCATTCCGCGCCGGCGCAGTGCCAGAACGAGGGCGAGTGTGATCGCAATACAGATGAGGAGCCCGGTCAGCTGGAAGGGCCAGTACTCGGCGCTGCTGCCGACCACCGATCGCACGGCGAAGAAGTAGATCTCAGCCGCAGGGGGGTAGATGGTGTGCACCTGCGGGCGGTTGATGGTGGTGCAGAGAACCACGAACGAGGGCACGCTGATGGTGCGTTCGACGCGCACGCCGTCGCACTGCGGGCGGCCGTCGGCGTCGAGCACCGAAGGGGGAAACAGCCACGGCGTGCGAAACTGCGCCAGCGCGTCGTCGGCCGGGGTGTATCGATAGGGGGAAATGCCCTCGGTCTGAACGATGCCGTCCCACGCGTAGCGCGCCGAGTCGGTGCTCGTGTTGGGCGGCCCGGCGAGGGCGGATGCCCCCAACACTGCCGATCCGGCGAGTACCAGCGCCACCGCCGCTTTCGCGGGCACCCGGCAGAGCAGCCACACTGCGAGCCCGAACAGCGCCCAGAGCGCAGCGGTGTACCCGATGATGCCGCCCGCGCCGGCACCCTCGCCGGCCGCGCCGGGGTCGAAGAACCCGAGCGTCGTGACCGAAAGCACCGTGAGCGCCGCCATCGCCGCGAGAACCAGCGCCACGACGCCGACACGAATCGCACCACCGAAGCCTCGGCTCGCGGAGTGCTGTCGGCCGGTCACACGCTCATCTTGCCATCACAAAGATGCCGTGTCCCGCCCAATTCGCGTTCGGCTCCGAACTACAGTCACCACAAGCGATTAGATGGGGATCATGCTGCGACGACTGCTGCTGAACATGCAACGTGCTGTTGCCGCGCCCAGCCGCAACCCTCGGCTCGCCGTTGTCATCGGGCGTCTGCTCGCAACGGCGTTCCTCGTGTGTTTCGGTACCGGGCTCTACTCCCATTTCCTGCAGGAACCGCTGCCGTGGATGCACTTCCCCACCCAGCCGAGCAACCTGTACCAGTACACGCAGGGCATCCACATCACCGCCGGAATCGCGTGCTTTCCGCTACTGTTCGGCAAGTTGTACACGGTGTTCCCGAACCTGTTCGAGACCCCGCCGATCACCGGCATCGGCTCTCTGCTGGCCCGGGCATCCATCGCCGTCTTCGTGGGCGCATCGCTCGTCGAGATCACCATCGGCCTGCTGAACACGTTTCAGTTCTATCCGTGGCCGTTCGGCTTTCGTGAGGTGCACTTCGCGCTGTCGTTCGTGATCATCGGCTCGCTTGCCATTCACATCGCAGTGAAACTGCCGATCATTGCGCGGTATTGGCGCAAACGAGACGGCTACCGCCCCGAGGTGTCGTTCGACGCCGACGAACAGGCGGCTCTGGATGCCCCCCTCATCGATGTGCCCCGACCCGTTCTCGGCACACCCCTCGAGCCTGTCGCGTCGAAGGTGGCCTCGCAGGCATCGGGTCTGACCGGTCGCGTCTTCGCGTGGATCGACGGCACCCCTCGCCCTCAGCCCCGCACCTCACGGCGCACCTTTCTCGCCACCGTCGGTGCGAGCGTTGCGGCCGTAGTGCTGCTCACCGCGGGTCAGTCGTTCGCCGTTCTCAAACCGTTCAATGTCTTCGCCCCCCGAGAAAAGGGAATCGGGCCGAACCAGGTGCCCGTGAACCGCACCGCTATGGCCGCGCAGGTGACCGACACGGCGATGGATGCGGCGTGGGCGCTTCGCATTACAAACGGCACAACGACGGTCGCTTTCACCCGGGCCGAGCTGTTGGCCATGCCGCAGACCACCGTGAACCTGCCGATCGCGTGTGTTGAGGGATGGAGCCAGATGGCCACCTGGTCGGGCGTACGCCTGCACGACCTGGTGGGCAGGGTGGCGCCCGATGGAGCCGCGCTTCGCATCACGAGCCTCGAGAAGGAAGGTGGCTACCGTGTCACGCAGATGGGCTCCGAGTACGTGAGCGATCTCTCGACTCTGGTGGCACTCACCCTGAACGGTGAGACGCTAGACATCGACCACGGGTACCCCGCGCGCATGATTGCGCCCGGTCGCCCCGGGGTGCTGCAGACAAAGTGGCTAGACCACGTGGAGGTGATGTGATGCGCGAGGTTGACGACGTGGGCGACATCCGCAGGTTCCGGCTCGCTCGCGCGATTCTCATCGGCGTGGGGGTGCTCGGCCTCATTCTCGGGGCCATCGAACTGGTGATGAAGCAGACGCCCATTCAGATCGTGGGCGTCGCCGTGTGGATGCTCGGCGCAATCATTCTGCACGACGCCATTCTGTCACCGCTGGTGCTCGGCATCAGTGTGCTGGCGAGGCGAGCGGGGCATCGGGTCTCGAAGGGCGTGCTGGCCATCATGCAGGGCGCCGTCGTGGTGGGCTCGATCATGACCCTGCTTGTGGTGCCCGAGGTGTACGCGAAGACGCTCGGCCCCAACCCCACCGTGCTGACGTTCGACTACGCCCAGCGCCTCGGCGTCATGTGGCTGGTCATCGCGGCCCTCACAGCCCTTACCTGCATCCTCTACACGCGACGGGCTGCGAAGAATCGGTTGCAGCGGCAGTAGCGCTGTTTCAGTCAGTCGGTGCCGGCGTCGAACGCCGCGCCCTCGGAGGCGGCGTCGGTTGCCCGCCCGAGTGCGTCGGCAGCCGCGTCGGGCGATGTGGTCGGGTCGAGAATCTCCCGTGCCTCGCCCGCCTCGAGCGCGCCGATGAGCTCGGCCGTCGCCCCGCCGATGATGCCCGATGCGGCATACTGCTCGAGCCTGGCACGGGAGTCGGCGATGTCGAGGTTTCGCATGGTCAGCTGCCCGATACGGTCGCCAGGGCCGAAGGCCGCGTCGCCGACGCGCTCCATCGAGAGCTTGCCGGGGTGGTAGCTCAGCAGCGGGCCGGTGGTGTCGAGAATGGTGTAGTCGTCACCGCGACGCAGTCGCAGAGTGACTTCGCCCGTGACAGCAGAACCGACCCAGCGCTGGATGCTCTCGCGGAGCATGAGCGACTGCGGGTCGAGCCAGCGGCCCTCGTACATGAGGCGCCCGAGGCGACGGCCCTCCGCGTGATAGTTCGCCACCGTGTCTTCGTTGTGGATGGCGTTCAGCAGCCGCTCGTACGCGATGTGCAGCAGCGCCATACCGGGGGCCTCGTAGATGCCACGGCTCTTGGCCTCGATGATGCGGTTCTCGATCTGGTCTGAGACGCCGAGGCCGTGACGGCCGCCGATGGTATTCGCTTCGAGCACCAGGGCAACGGCGTCGGTGAACTCGACACCGTTGAGGGCCACGGGCCGGCCAGCTTCGAAGCGCACCGACACGACCTCGGTGAGTACCTCGACGTCGTCGCGCCAGGCAGCGACACCCATGATGGGTTCGATCAGGTCAAGACCCGAGCTCAGCTCTTCGAGGAGCTTGGCCTCGTGCGTTGCGCCCCAGATGTTCGCATCGGTGCTGTACGCCTTCTCGGTGGCGTCGCGGTACGGAAAGCCCCGGGCGACGAGCCACTCGCTCATCTCGGTGCGGCCGCCGAGCTCGTTGACGAAATCTGAGTCGAGCCACGGCTTGTACACGCGAAGGCGCGGGTTGGCCAGGAGGCCGTAGCGGTAGAACCGCTCGATGTCATTGCCCTTGTAGGTGGAGCCGTCACCCCAGATGTCGACACCGTCGTCTTTCATGGCACGCACGAGCATCGTGCCGGTCACCGCGCGGCCGAGCGGGGTGGTGTTGAAGTAGGTCTTGCCACCGGAGCGGATGTGGAACGCGCCGCACTGGAGGGCATTCAGGCCCTCTTCGACCAGTGCGCTCTTCGCATCGACGAGACGGGCGATCTCAGCTCCGTACTCGAGGGCACGGTTGGGTACCGAGTCGATGTCTGGTTCGTCGTACTGGCCGATATCAGCCGTGTACGTGCAGGGCACTGCGCCCTTCTCCCGCATCCAGGCAACCGCACAGGAGGTGTCGAGCCCTCCGGAGAATGCGATACCGACTCGTTCACCGACGGGGAGACTGCTCAAGACCTTAGACACACCGAAAGCCTAGTAGAGGTGGGTGTGCCCCCGAGACGCCTAGTTGTTGCCGACGGTGCAGGTCTGCTCAGCTGCCGTCTGGCCGCTCACGTTCGTGGGCAGCGAGACTGAGGTCGACGTGGGTGTGGGTGTCGGTGTTGCCGCGCCCGTCTCGGTGGGCGTCGGAGTCGGAGTACCGGTAGCCGCGGGCGTCGCGGTTGCCGCGGCCGAAGGGTCGGCCTCGGCCGCGATGCCGGTCTTACCGGTGAGCGTGATGGGCTTGTTCTGTTGCAGGGCAGTATTGAGCAGCTTCGCCGCAGTGGCGTCGGGTATTACGCGATTGACATCGTCGGGGTCGGTGACTGCGGGGTACTGAACGAAGACCAGGCTGCTGAGACTCACATTCTTCAGCGCGAGCGCAATGGAGACGAGGGCAGTGGGGTCGGTCAGCGTGGTGGAGAACTGCATGTTCGACAGCGCCGCGTTGGCGAGCGAGTACAGAGAGATGGGATTGGCCAGCACGCCGGCGCTGGTGATCTTGCGCATCAGTGACGACAGAAACACCTGCTGATTGCTGATGCGACCGAGGTCACTGCCGTCGCCCACGCCGTGGCGGCTTCGTACGAAGGCAAGCGCTTCATCGCCCACGAGGGTCTGCTCTCCGGCAGCCAGATCGAGGCCGGTGTAGGCATCGGTCACGGGGGTGGCGAGGCACACGCTCACACCGCCGACGGCGTTCGACATGGCGATCACACCGTCGAAGCTGATGACCGCAGCGTAGGGAATGCTGAGGCCGGTCATCTTCTCCACGGTCAGAACGGTGCAGGAGAGGCCGCCGCGCGACAGCGTGGTGTTGAACATAGCGAGATCAGTGGCGTCGACCGTGCCCTTGCCGCTCGGGTCGGGGCACTCGGGAACCGGCACCATGAGGTCGCGCGGAATGCTGATGACCGTGGCATTGGTGTGATCGGCCGAGACGTGCAGCAGCATAGTGACGTCGTTGTTGCCGACCCCGGAGCTGGCATTCTGATTCGCCGAGTCTGTGAAGCCGGTTCCCTGGTTCGTGCGTGTGTCGGTGCCCACCAGCAACAGGTTCACCTCACCGTCGATAGCCCCGACGCTCGGGATTGCCGCCGCGGTCGAACCGGGCAGCTGCGCGAGTTGGATACCCGGTTTGATGCGCCCGACCGTCTGCCAGACAGCGATGGCTGCGACCGACGTCGAACTCACCGCGAGCACCACGATGCAGGCAAGAAAGATCTTGGCGGCAGTGGCGACGGGGCTCTGGGTGGGGCGGCGACCGTGTTTCAGCGGGGTCTCGTGTGCAGTCATACGTCGGCTGGGCTGCCCTCTCGTAACGGTCATTCGTGTCACCATGGTGCCGTACGATTGCTGGGAACTCCGTCGATTACGGCGTTTCTACCTGAAATTCTTTGCAGATGCCCAGAATTTCGCTCACTCGTGCCCGAGTCGGCAGAAGGTGCGACCGTCGCGGCTCCAGGTCTGGGTGACGCGGAGGCCGGTCATCCGGGCCCTGGTTTCGAGAGCCGAACTGCCGATCTGGGCCCAGGGAAACGAGGCGCTGACCGCGCCGCTGTTGTCGTCGAGCGTGACGGTGCAGTCGAAGGTGGCGTCGGTGGCAGGATCGGTCTGCACTTCGACAAGAACGCTGCCACTCGGTGAGAGCAACTCGGCGCAGCGTTCGAGCATGAGCGACACGTCGCCGCCGATGCCGATGTTGCCGTCGACCAACAGCAGGGTCATCCATTCTCCCTCGAGGGGGAGGGGTTCGAAGACGCTACGCTTCAGCACGGGGATGCCGGCCTGCTCGGCCACGTCGATGGCGGCCTGCGAGACGTCGATGCCGAGCGCCACATACCCAGCGGTCAGCGCGGCTTTCACCATGCGGCCGGGGCCGCACCCGATGTCGAGAAGCGGGCCTGTGCCCTCTTCGATGAGGCTCATGTCGGTGGCGTCTGCTGCGGCGCTCCAGCGGCTGACATCCATCACGACGGCGTCGTGCTTGCCGAAACCGTCGGGGATGAGCAGCAACTGGCCGTCGTTCGCCAGGGCACGGGCGTAGGGTTCGCCGCCGCCGGCGCCGAAAGTGGGCGTCATTCTCAGACCATCGAGACGAGTCGGCGGGCTGCGCGGGCTGCCCGGGCGGGCTGCGTCACGCGCTGCTGTGGCAACTGCTGCGGCAACAACTGGGCCTGGGGCTGATGCAACTGGTGCAGCTGAGCCGTGGCGAAGACGCGGGCGAAACGACTGGTGGGCGCGGTGATGGCCACCTCGACCGCATCGTCGACCGTGTCGACGTCGGTGAGTTCGGGCAGCATTCCCACGCGGAGGTGCGCGTCGTGCAGGCGGCGCAGCTGCTGTGCGCCGGTGTCGTCTTGTGACATGCCGACACCGCGGATCAGTGATCCCGTGGGGTTTGAAAGGGCGAGGGCCCAGAACCCTCCGTCGGTCGCAAAACCGAACCAGGCGTCGATGCTCTCGGTGGCAGCATCGCCGGTGACGGGGCGCGCCGAGCGGGTCTGCCACGACGCCGGTGCAGTGTGTGCGGCAGCCCACGCCACGACGGGGGCGAGGTCTTCGTGGGTCAACTGCGGGGTGTCCATGCCGACGAGCAGAGTGGGGCCCGTGGCTTCGTCGAAGAGGGCGGCCAGTCGGTCATCCAGCCCACCTGATGACTGCGGCACGATTTCGAATCCGCGCGCTTCGGAGGGGGCGTTGTCGGGGTTGCCGTCGAACGCCAGTACCCGGCGGTCAGCGGGAAGAGTGCGTACCACCTCGAGGGTGTCGGCAAGGCTCGCTGCGGCGACGGCCGCGGCCTGGCCGGCCGTGAGGTCGGGGGTCAGACGGGTCTTCACCCGGCCGGGTATGCACTCTTTGGCAATGACGATGATGGTGAGCAACTGCGACTCCTCTGACGATAAATCTGCGGCGAGGGCAGATTCACCCTCGAGCAGTCTTCGGAGCCGGTACTCGTTTCGGTGGTTCGCTGAGCGAACGCTCAGCTGTGCTTGACTTCGGCGAGCAAACGAGACATGTCGTTGATGGCCACAATGGTTCCGCGCAGGGTTCCGGTGACCTTCGAGCGCCCCACCCGTGGTGCGTACGACGTGTCGATTTCGCGGATGCGCCAGCCTCTCGTCGACGCACGCAACACCATTTCGAGCGGGTAGCCGCTGCGACGGTCTTCGATGCCGAGGGCCAGCAGCCGTTCACGATGCCCGGCGCGCATAGGCCCCAGGTCTTTCAGGTCGATTCCGGCACGGCACCGGATGAGCGTGCTGAGCGCTCGGTTCGCGAGCCTCGCGTGCAACGGCCAGGAGCCTCGCCCGGTGGGGCGGCGGCGGCCGAGCACGAGATCAGCCGTATTCGAAAGCAGAGCATCGACCAGTCTCGGCAGCTCCGCCGGATCCATCGACGCATCTGCATCGCAGAACGCCACGATGTCGGCCGTGGCGGCGACCAGACCGGCGTTCGCGGCCGCGCCGAAGCCACGGCGTGCTTCGCTGACGACGGTAGCACCGTGGGCGCGAGCGACATCGGCTGAGCCGTCGGTAGAGCCGTTGTCGACAACGATGCCGCGGTACCCCTCCGGCAGGCGCCCGAGCACCCAGGGCAGGGCGCCGGCCTCGTTGAGGCAAGGAAATACGACGTCGACAGAGAACTCAGGCATGAGTCGAGGGTAGGGCAGTTGAGGGTGGGGCAGTTGAAGGTGTCGTGACGGCGGCCCGGAGGGGGGCGGTGGCGAACTCGTGCACGCCCTGCTCGAAGGTGACGGCGGGCATCCAGTGCAGTTCGAGACGCAGGCGCTCAGACGAGGCCGTGATGTGTCGCACGTCGCCGAGGCGGTATTCGCCCGTGGTCACGGGGGCCGGGCCGTTCGACCAGCGGCTCAGTTCGGCGGCGAGGTCGCCGATGGTGTGCACGGTTCCGCTGCCCACATTGAAGGCGCGAAAGGCGCCTCCCGGGTTCGGCAGGGCGGTGTTGTCGATGGCGGCAAGGTTGGCGGCGGCCACGTCTCGAACGTGAACGAAGTCTCGGCGTTGCAGGCCGTCTTCGAAGACCCGGGGCGCCTCGCCGCGTTCGAGTGCCGAGCGGAACAGCGACGCCACCCCCGCGTACGGCGTGTTCTGTGGCATGCCGGGCCCGTACACGTTGTGGTACCGCAGCGCGACCGCGCGTCCTCCGGTCGAACGCGACCACGCTGTGGCGAGGTACTCCTGCGACAGCTTGCTCGAGGCGTAGACGTTGCGCGGGTCGAGGGGGGCGTCTTCGAAGATGAGTGCCGGCTCGAGTGGCACGCCCGTTTCGGTGTCGACGGGGTCGAAGCGCCCTGCCTCGAGATCGGCGACGAGCCGGGCGGCTGGCCTGACCGTCTCGCCTCTGCTGCCTGCGCTGCCCGTGTCATCGGTCTCGCCCGTTTCGGTGCTGCCGGTTCTGGATGCGCGGCGGTAGCTGCCCTCGCCGTAGACCACCATCGACGACGCCAGCACCAGCCGGTCGATGCCCGCGGTCGTCATGGCGGCGAGCAGAATCGCGGTGCCGAGTTCGTTGCTCGCCACGTAGTCGGGAGCGTCGAGAAAGTCGACTCCGAGCCCGACCTTGGCCGCCTGATGGCAGACGACGGTGACGCCCACGAGGGAAGCTGCAACGGCTGCGGGGTCGGTCATGTCGCCGAGCCGGAAGTCGACGCGTGGGTCGAGCCCGGCGGGCCGGCCCAGCTGCGCCGCGTGCACGTCGGGTCGCAGCGAGTCGAAGACGCGTACCGCCCAGCCCTGCTCGAGGGCGGCCGTGACGATGGCGCCGCCGATGAACCCGGCGCCGCCCGTGACGAGAAGGGTTTTGGGCTCGTGGCTCGAAGCGCTCGCGGGCGGCGTGACCGAGGTGGAGTGGTCGCTCACGATGCTGCGCCAGAGACGGTTGCGGCGGGCGGGTACGCAAGAACAGCGGCCACTTCGGCGGGCGCGATCAGGTCGCGCGGGGCGTAGTCGGCGGGGATCGCCCGGATGATGGCCTCGATGGCCCCGACGATGCGCGGCTGGGCTGCGGCGAGGCGCTCGAACACCAGCTCGGCGCTCACCGAGTCGTCGTCTAGCGACGCAGACGCAGACGCAGATGCGTCAGCCGCAGGCGCAAGACCCGCATCGGCATCGGTGACGAACGACAGGTTCACTGTGCCGATGGTGAGTTCGGCGGCGAGCGTCACCTCGGGCACCAGGGTCATGTTCACCGTGTGGGCCCCGGCCGCGCGAAACCACAGCGACTCGGCGCGCGTCGAGAACCGCGGGCCCTGAATGACCACGACCGTGCCCGTCGAAGCGAACACCTCGCCCGCTTCGGTGAGCGCCCGCGCCGCGATGCCGTGAAGTTCAGGGCAGAACGGGTCGGCCGCAGCCAGGTGCTGCACGCTGCCCCGGTCGAAGAACGTGTCGGGTCGGCCCGACGTGCGGTCGAGGAACTGGTCGGTCAGCACGAGGGTTCCGGGTGGATACTCGGGGCTGACGCCGCCCACGGCGGCCGACGAGACGATGGCGCGCACGCCGAGCGATTTCAGCGCCCAGATGTTCGCACGGTAGTTGATGAGATGAGGCGCCACCGAGTGGTCTGACCCGTGCCGGGTGAGGAACGCCACGCGCCGACCGCCGAGCTCTCCGACCGTGATGGGGCTCGAGGTGGGGCCGTATGGCGTGTCGACCGTGAGCGTCTCCGATGACGCGGGGTCGAACAGCGAGTAGAGCCCCGAGCCCCCGATGACGGCGACGGTCGCGGTGGCGGCGTGGTGGTGTGACATGCGTTTAACGTAACAGCGACCGAGCAGGAACGCGGGTGGGGCGCGTGGGGCTTTACTCGGCGGCCGCCCCGTGCGTACGTGCCACCAGCGACCGCACCTCCGGCAGTCGCTCGATCTCGTTGAACGAGTACACGTGCAGCCCTGCTATTCCCACGCGCTGCAACTGCGGCTCGGCCGCGAGCTCGGCGATGAACGGCGCCGGGTCGAAATCGCGAGACCTCAGCAGCCCGCCCGCCACACCGGCGCTTCGCTTCAGAAAGCCGAGCGAGCTGCCAACGCCGATGCGCGCCGAGAGCGAGATGAGGCGCGATCGTCTGAGTGCCCCGGGCACCCCGACCCAGAGCGGTGCCGTCACGCCCGACGCCCGCAGCTGGGCGGCGTAGGTGCCGATGGTCTCGGCCGAGAAACAGAGTTGAGTGATGACCTTGTCGACGAAGGGGGCCCGCTCGAGCAGGTGCTTCGAGAGCTGGTCGGGGCTCTGGTGGGGGTGGCCCTCGGGGTATCCGGCGATGCCGAGCGACAGCTGCGGTGCGCGGTCGACGATGTCGTGGATGAGTTCGAGACTGGTGGAGTACGAGCCGGCCGGGGAACCGCCGTCGCCTGAGACGACGAAAGCTTCGCTGATACCGCTGTCGTGCATCCGGAGCAGAATGCTTTCGAGTTCGCCGCGGCTGGCGATGGCACGGGCAGAGAGGTGCGGCACCACACCGAAGCCGAGGCGTGCGAGCTCGATCGACGCACGCACGGTACGTTCGACGCCGTGCTGCGGCAGGCTGGTGACGGTGAGGGTCACGGCAGAGGTGTCGGCGAAGGTGCGTGCGAGCCGGTCAGCGACACCGTCGGCGGGAATGATTTCAAAACGCAGTGCGGTCACCCACCCAAGCGTGTCACATGCCGGCTACAGGTCGCCGACCACCTCGGGGTCTTGAACGGTGGGAACAGCGGTGCTCGTCGGTGGCCGCGAGTGCCGAGGGTGAACTTCGGCGCCCTTCGCGAGATGCACCTCGAGCGGTTGGCCCGCATCAGAGAGTTTCTCAGACGAGATCCAGATCGACTCCGGATGCACGTCGTCACCTGCCCGTACATCTTCGGCCGTGCGCAGCTTCGCCACCCGGTGTATGAGGGTGCCGAAGCCGAGCTTCACCACGACGTCGGCCACGCACAGCGCGATTTGCATCGTCGTGGCCCACGCGCCGCCATCGCCGAAGATCTGGATGAGGAAGACGATCGGGTAGATCACCCAGCCCGAGAGCAGCACAATCGCCGCGTTCTTCAGCAGCACAGCCGCCCGAGGGGTGACGTTCGGAAGCGATTTCTGTACGGCACCGATGAGCACGATGTTGGTGGCGATCCAGAACACCACGCTGATGCCGCCCCAGAGCAGGGTCGACACGCGGTTCTCGCCGCCATCGACGATGATCGCGCCCATGAAGCCGCAGAAGATCATCAGAAATGAGAAGCCGCCAGCCAGCAGCTGTGTGCGCCGCAGGTGGGCGCCGGTGAAGGTACAGACGGCGAGCAACTCGAACGTGAGAAGTGGAACGGTGACCGACCAGTCGCTGTAGCGCAGAGCAAAAAGCGAGACGGTCGAATCGGTGGGCGAGTACGCGCCGCCGGAGTGGGTGTAGCTCAGCAGCAGGGTGAGCAGCAACCCGATGTACGAGACGAAGGCGATGCCCGTGATGCTGAGCCGTGCCACGACGGCCGGACGAAAGCGTGAACCGACCTCAGCCTGCGTGACGATGCTGCGCATGAACCCGGCGAGCAGGGCGAGACCGGCGAGAACAAAGAAGTACAGAGTGAGCTGGAACTCGGCCGTTGTGAGGGTGGCGGTCCAGGGAGGAATGAGGTTCATTGACGCTCCTAGACTCGAGCTCGGCCGGCCGGAGCCGCGGTGTGCGCCACCGAACCCGGTTCGGGAAGAAAAAAGAGACCGCTGCCACTGTTCGCCGACTCCATGAGCGCGTCGATCCACTCCCTGTTTATAGAGGGAACGCGCGAGCCGAAGAACCGGTAGTAGAGAGTGCTGCTGGCGTCGAGCCAAATAGAACTGCGGCCGCTGCCGACCTCAGCCGAATCGTTCCAGGAGAATACAAAGCTCTCCCGGCGGCGGAGTTTGGCGGTGATGACAATCTGGAGATGCTGGAGAGCCCGGTCATCGAAACTGATCTCGATGCTGGGGCTCCCGTAAAGCAGTAGGCCCAAAACCCGGCCTGTCTAGAGGTCGTTGGGGTCTGGATCGGCTGCCGCGCCGCCCGAGGCCGTGTCTTCATCGGTCTCGGCATTGTGGTTCTGCTGGGTGTCGGTTGACGTGTCGGGAGTCTCATCTTTTTTGTCGCTCATGAACACCAAAATACGCGGGGCTGTGCGGGAGCTGCGGCTACTGCCCTGGGGACTTGTGCGGAGGGCGACGCGGGGCTAACATCGTGGGCTTTCTGCGCCCTGCGACGTGCTCAGCACTCCACCACATTCAGTGCCAGGCCCCCGCGCGATGTCTCCTTGTACTTGTCTTTCATGTCGGCACCGGTCTCGCGCATGGTCTTGATCGCTTGATCGAGCGAGACGTGGTGCTCACCGTCGGTGCGTACGGCCATGCGGGCGGCCGTGATGGCCTTCACCGCCCCCACCGCATTCCGTTCGATGCACGGAATCTGCACGAGGCCGCCCACCGGGTCGCAGGTGAGGCCCAGATTGTGTTCGATGCCGATCTCGGCCGCCATCTCGACCTGTTTCGGTGTGCCGCCGAGCACTTCGGTGAGCCCGGCGGCCGCCATCGAGCAGGCCGACCCGACTTCGCCCTGGCAACCGACTTCGGCGCCCGAAATCGATGCGTTCTCTTTGAAGAGGATGCCGACGGCGGTGGCCGCGAGCAGAAACCGCACCACCCCGTCGTCGGTGGCCCGTGGCACGAACTCTGTGTAATACGACAGAACGGCCGGGATGATGCCGGCGGCCCCGTTCGTCGGAGCCGTCACCACGCGCCCGCCCGCCGCGTTCTCCTCGTTCACGGCGAGAGCGTAGAGGGTGACCCATTCCATGGCCCGTAGGGGGTCGGACGGGTCGAGGTGAGCCTCGAGCTGGGCCCGTTGGGCCGCGGCACGGCGGCGTACCTTGAGGCCACCGGGAAGAATGCCGGGGGTCGAGCATCCGCGCTCAATTGTCTGCTGCATCACGTGCCAGATGTGCAGCAGCTCGGCACGCACCTCCGCCACGGTTCGCCACACCAGTTCGTTCGCGAGAACGAGGTCGCTCACGCGCATTCCGGTGCTCTCGCAGAGCGCTACGAGCTCGTCGCCGCTCGAGAAGGGGTAAGGAACGGGCGTGGGGTCTTTCACGACGACCTTCTGACCTGTCTCGTCTTCGTCGACCACGAAGCCACCGCCGATCGAGAAGTACTCGCGCAGTTCTAGGGGTTCGCCGGCACTGTCGAACGCGGTGAACCGCATTCCGTTGCTGTGGAAGTCGAGGCGCTCGCGGCGGTGCATGACGATGTCGGTGCGCCACGAGAAGGGCACCGGATGCCCGCCGGCCAGTTCGAGCACCCCCGCGGTCTCTGCGCGCTCGACCGCCGCATCGGCCGTCTCAGGGTCGACGAGGTGCGGCTGTTCGCCCGCGAGACCCAGCATCACGGCCTTGATCGTGCCGTGACCGTGGCCCGTGGCCCCGAGCGAGCCGAACAGGTCGACGCGCACCCGGGCGACCGCCTCGAGCGTGCCCGCCTCTCTCAGCCGAGTGACGAACTGGTAGGCGGCCCTCATGGGCCCGACGGTGTGAGAACTCGACGGGCCGATGCCGATGGTGAAGAGGTCGAATGCGCTGAGGCTCATTGCAAGAAGTGTAATCTCGGCCCCACGACAGAAAACTGCAAACCACGACAGAAAGCCGCGACGCTGTGCTGACGCTCGTCTTTCTCGCCGCCACCTTCCTCACCGCCGCAGTCTCTGACGCCTCTCTCCACAACCTCACCCTGCACACCCTCCCGCCCCGCCCGCGCCCTTAATCCGAGAATAAGTCCCTTATCAGAATGGCGCCGGGGCAGGGGCGGGCATCCGGAATTCTCACCATGCGAAAACGGCGGTGGTGGGGCAGCCTCGGGCGAGGGATGCTGAGGAGGTCGAGAAGACGAAGTCGATCGACCTCACTGAGGAGGAACACGTGAAGGCAGTACGGCTGCACCAGTATGGTCAGAGCCCGCTCGTCGAAGAGGTTGCCGAACCGACGGTGTCGGGCCCGTGGGACGTGATCGTCGATGTGGGCGCTGCCGGCCTCTGCCGCACAGACCTGCACATCATCGAGGGTCAGTGGGATCCGATTCAGCACCCGAGTCTGCCCTACATTCTCGGCCACGAGAACGCCGGCTGGGTGCGCGAGGTGGGCAGCGCGGTTCACAATGTGAAGGTCGGCGACACCGTCATCATGCACCCGCTCACCAGTTGCGGGCTCTGCCCGGCGTGCCGGGTGGGCCAAGACTCGCACTGTGAGAACGCCACCTTCCCGGGCATCAACGTCAACGGCGGCATGGCCGGCCAGTTGCTCACGAACGCCCGTGCGGTGGTGAAGCTCGACGACGGGCTCGAGCCGCGCGACGTGGCTGCGCTCGCCGATGCCGGGCTGACGGCCTACCATGCGGTGCGGAAGGCCGCCGGTGACCTCTTCCCGGGAACCCACGCCGTCGTGATCGGTGCGGGAGGCCTGGGTCACATCGGTATCCAGGCCCTCGCTGCCATCACCAGCGCCACCATAACCGTGGTCGACCGCAGCGAGGAGGCTCTCGAACTGGCTCGCCAGCTCGGCGCGCACCACACCGTTCTGTCGTTCAACGACGACCAGGTCGAGCAGCAGGTGCTCGACATCACGGGCGGGGGAGCGCACGTGGTCTTCGACTTCGTCGGCGAGAAGAGTGCAGAGCTGCTGGCGCCCAAACTGCTCCGCAACCGCGGCTCGCACTACGTCATCGGCTACGGCGGCGCCGTGAACCTGCCGACAATCGACATCATCTCCCGGGAGATCAATGTCATCGGCAATCTGGTGGGCACCTACAACGACCTCGTCGAACTGATGACGCTCACCTCGCAGGGCCGCGTGACGCTGCACACCGCGGTGTATCCGCTCGATGCTGTGAACGACGCCATCGCCGACCTCGAAGCAGGCCGGTTGGTCGGGCGGGGCATCCTCGTTCCCTGACCGGCTCACACCCCACCCCCACCACATCACGCAAAGGAGCTACTGATGGCTTTTCCCGCCAAATATCCGCAACTGAATGCGACCGAGCTGACCGACGAGGCGCGCAGCGTTCTCATCCGGGTCATTCGAGTCGCGTTTCCGCACGACAACTTTCCCGATGGCCCCTACGAGCGCACTGCTGACACGATTCTGAAAGAGGCAGAGACGTCGACCTGGTTTCGGGTGGCGCTCACCCAGGGTCTGCTCACCCTGAGCCACCTGGCCGGGGGTGACTTTCGTGACCTGAATGAAGAAGACGCAACGAAGGTGCTGCGGCGAATCGAATCGACCGAGTTCTTCGGGTTCATCCGGCGCACCACGGTACTGAACCTGTACGACAACGAAGACGTCTGGCAGGTGCTCGGCTACGAGGGCCCGAGCTTCGACAAGGGCGGCTACATCGACCGTGGGTTCGATGATCTCGACTGGCTTCCGGATGCCCGGGTCGAGACCTACACCGGCCCGAACACGTTGATCGAGATCGCCGACAACGTGCCCCTCGCCAAGGGTCGCGCCGCCACGGCCACCGGCCCGGTCACGACGATCCCCACCGCACCGGTCGGAACAGGCAGCCGCGACACCAGCAACCAGCCCGGCAAGCGTGCCGCAGAAATGGCAGAGGTGAAGAAATGACCGCTATCGACCACGCCGAGAACGCCGTTGTGATCGTCGGGTCGGGCGCTGGCGGCGGAACCCTGGCGTACGAGCTCACGAAGAAGGGCATCCCTGTGGTCGTGCTCGAAGCCGGCGGGTACCTGACGAACGACGACTATGTGAACGACGAGTGGGAGGCGTTCAACCAGATGGCGTGGCTCGACCCGCGCACCACGTCGGGTTCGTGGCGGGTGGCCCGCGACTTTCCCAACCTGCCCACCTGGATCGTGAAAGCGGTGGGCGGCACCACGACCCACTGGTCGGGCGCCACCCCGCGGTTCAAAGCGCACGAGTTCGCGGCCCGCAGCACGTACGGCCGCATCGACGGGGCGAACCTGCTCGACTGGCCCCTCACGCTGGCCGAGCTGGAGCCGTACTACGACCTCGCCGAGATCGCGATGGGTTCGACTCACGTGCACGGGCGAAAGCCCCTGCCGGCGAACAACAACTACACCGTGTTCGCGAACGGCGCCGAACGCGTCGGGTACTCGTTCTATTCGACGGGCCCGTACGCGACGAACGCCGAGGAGTACGACGGCCGACCGGCATCGATTCAAGATGGCTTCAATTTCCAGGGCGACAAGAACACGTCGAAGTGGTCGACGCTGGTGCGGGAGATTCCGCGCGCCGAGGCGACCGGCCTGCTCGACCTGCGCCCCAACAGTCACGTCGTGCAGATCACGCACGACGCGTCGGGCCGAGTGGATGCTGTGCTCTACCTCGACGCAGACGGCAACCTGCAACGCCAGGCAGCCGAGCTCGTCGCGGTGGCCGGCAACTCGATCGAGACGCCCCGGTTGCTGCTGCAGTCGGCGTCACCGATGTTTCCCGACGGCCTCGCGAACTCGTCGGGGCAGGTGGGCCGCAACTACATGCGCCACACCACCGGCTCGGTCTACGCGCGGTTCGACAAGCCGGTTCACATGTACCGCGGCGAGACGATGGCCGGGGTGATCGCCGACGAGTCGAAGCACGACCCTGACCGCGGGTTCGCGGGCGGCTACTACCTCGAGACCATCTCGCTCGGCCCGGCGTTTCTGGCGAGCTTCGCAGAGCCCGGGGCGTGGGGCCGGGAGTTCACCGAGATTCTCGACGCGTACGCGAACACCGCCGGACTCTGGGTGGTGGGCGAAGACATGCCGCAGGAGTCGAACCGGGTCACCCTGAACACGAGCGTGACCGACAAGAATGGCCTGCCCGTGCCGAACGTGCACTTCGACGACCATCCGAACGACATCGCGATGCGCACACACGGATACACCCAGGCCGAGCTGCTGTACGACGCGGTGGGCGCGACAGGGTCGCATCGCACTCCGCCGTACCCGTCGACGCACAACCTCGGTACCTCACGCATGAGCGAGAAGCCCCAAGACGGCGTCGTCGACAAGTGGGGGCGGGCGCACGACGTGCCGAACCTGTTCATCAGCGATGGGTCGCAGTTCACCACCGGTGCCGCCGCGAACCCCACGCTCACGATCGTGGCCCTGGCCATCCGGCAGGCCGAGTACATCGCCGACCAACTGAGAACCGGGGGTATCTGAGTTTCGGGCACAACCCCCTTTCTGTACGTGCCCCCTCGGTGCGTAGAGTTTTACAACGAATGGAGAACACAATGAGCACAACGACAAATGCCAACCCGTACGACGCCATCGCCGAGGTTCCGACCTTCACCCTGACGAGCACCGACGTCGCCGACGGCGAAGAGCTGCCCACACCCCAGGTGAGCGGTATCTTCGGTGCCGGCGGCAGCGACACGAGCCCGCAGCTCAGCTGGAGCGGTTTTCCCGAGGGCACGAAGAGCTTCGCGGTCACGGTCTACGACCCGCTCGCCCCGACAGGCGCCGGGTTCTGGCACTGGGCTGTCGTCGACATCCCCGTCGAGACGACCTCTCTCGAAGCAGGCGTCGGCGACGATGCCGGTGCGGGCCTGCCCACCGGAGCATTTCAGCTGAAGAACGACGCGAGCCTCGCCCGCTTCCTCGGTGCGGCACCGCCGGCCGGTCACGGTAAGCACCTGTACCACATTGCGGTGCATGCTCTGGATGTCGCGTCGCTCGGTATCGATGCTGGCGCGACCCCCGCATTCCTCGGCTTCAACATGTCGGGCCACACCCTGGCCCGTGCTGTGATCACGCCCTGGTGGGAGGCGAAGTAGGCTGCACATTCGCGTCAGGCGGCGGCGGGCGCGCCGGGCTTACGGGTCTGACCCGAGCGGTAGTAGCGGCTGACGTGATTCGAGGCGTCGCGCAGGTATCGCTCGAGTTCGCGCTCTCGGACGCGGGAGATCTGCTCGCTGGGGGCGCTGATCGCCACGGCCCCCACCACCATTCCGGCGCCGTTTCGAACACCGACGGCCGCGCAGGTCATGCCGGGCACGAACTCCTCGTGCTCCCACGCCACCCCGAGGTGACCCACCCCGGCCAGATGCTCGTCGAGCTGTGCCCGTGAGGTCATGGTGCGCTCGGTCATCCGAGGCATTCCGTGCACTTCGAGGTACTGGTTCACCTGCTCTGGCGTCATTCCGGCCAGCATGATCTTGCCGAAGGCCGTGGCGTGGGCCGCTTCGTGAAACCCGAAGCCGAGAGGTGTGAGTCGCGGATGCTCGGGGCTGTCGACCACGTACGCCACCACCACATCGGCGCCGCGGTACACCGCGAAGTATCCGGCGGTCTGTGCCGCGTCGTGCAGCCGCCCGATCTCGGCCCGCACCGGATTCGGCACTCCGATCTGGCGGTGCAGTGACACGCCCAGCCGGTCGAGTTTGTACCCCAGCTCGAACCGACGCTGCCCTTTCAGGTGCACGAGATAGTCGCTGCTGACGAGTGCCTGCATGAGGCGGTAGACGGTCGGCAGCGGGTAGCCGAGGGCCAGTGAGACCTCTTTCGCCGTGGCCCCGCCTCGCTCCGCCACAATCTCAAGGATTGAGAGCGTCTTTTCGACCGTCGCCACCCCAGGCTCGCGGGGAATCGCTGATACATCGCTGGTTCGCATGCCCTCAGTCTCGTCGTCGAGTCTCTCCGGTGCAACGCGGATGCCCGGCCTTTCTCACTCCGTGAGAGCGCCTCTGGGCGAACAGGCTACCCCCTCGTCGTCGCTGAACGAAGCGGGGCTGCCGGTGCGCAGAGAGAAGTTCAACGGTATTACCACGGCCCAGGATGTCGACCGTCTCGTTGGAGTCATCAAGGAATCGGGGGCCTACCTCTGCCCTGGCCGTAATCTATCCAGTTCCTGTCCGGGGGATGCCTGTCTGACGTAACCGCGTCGGGGGTACAGTGAGGTGAATGCTTATTCGTTGTGTTGCCTGACTAGCATCCTTCTTTGCAGCCGTAGTTCACTACGCCGCCCAGGGATGGCGATTTTGTGTGCCTTCGAGCGGGGCCCGAGTTTGGGTCCCCGCTCGATTCGACCCACACAAAATCTCTCAACTGGAGTAAGTAATGACTGTTTTTCTCGTAACTGGTGTGACCGGCAACCTTGGTACGGCGGCGCTTCGCAGCCTGCTCGTTCACGTTCGTGTGGCAGATGTGCGGGTGCTGGTGCGCACAGAGCGCGCGGCGGCTGAGTACGCTGCCCGTGGGCTCACAGCGTGTGTTGCGGACTATTCGGATTCTGCTTCCTTGGATCGAGCCTTCGCCGGAGTTGATCGCGCGATCGTGGTCTCTAGCCCCGTACTGGATCCTTCGGTGCGTACCGCGCAGCACCGTCGGGTCGTGGGGGCGGCTGTCGCCGCCGGAGTGCGTCACGTGGTGTACACGAGCGGCATGGGTGCGCGACACGATCCGGGCCATTCCGCAGCCGAAGATGCGCTCACCGAGAGTAGCGTGCACCATGCGATATTGCGGAACGCTCTCTACACAGACCCATTCGTAGACCGTGCGCTCACCCAGGCGCTGGCGAGCGGAGTGATTCAGTCGGCGAGTGCCGGGCAGAGGATAGCTACCGCCGCGATCGGTGACCTGGGGGACGCGGCAGCAACGGCCTCGATCATCATGCCCACGAAACAACTCTGGGAACTTCGCGGTCCCGCGTGGAATTTTGAAGAAATGGCGACAGCCTTGACAGCGTCGCTTCGCCGACAGATTAGCCAGGAAGAGGTCAGCGATGAAGAAACCGGACCGTTCGCCGTACTCTTTCCGCTCGTGCGGCGCGGCGTGTTCGCCTCGGAGAGCGACGGTCTCGCCGAACTCCTCGGCCACGCACCGGCGAGCATCTCAGACGTAGTGCATAGCCTCGTAAGCCAGCTCAACCAAGATCAGCACGAGAATGAGGGGTTCAGCGCACGTAAACGGTGACACGGTCCGGATCGGGTGCGGCGCCGTAGCTGCAACACCTGCACCACACCTCAAGACGGCTTAGCCTCGATGAGGCTCTCGATTCTCGATGAAGTCGATCGAGCGCCTCTCCCGGCGGGTGCGGCAGGAGGCCGGGCTGCCAGAACCTGTGAAATACGAGGGTCACCACTGACTCGTACACAGGGCGCCGTGTCAAGGTGAAGCATTCGCCACCGACCCTCAAGTTTTGCAGGCTACAATCAGGCGCAAACGAGGCGTGCTGCGCGCGATTCAGGCGTGCGATGCCCCCGTTCGAGACCTGCGGGAGTAGTCATGACGAATGCGGTTGGCAACAGTGCTATCGGCGGCGGTGCTATCGGCAACAGATCGAGCGGCCAGACGGGCGAGACCTCGCTCGATGAGTTCGGCCGGCACGCGGCCGCCATTCTCGACAACCTGCAGCGCGTCATCAACGGCAAGCCCGAGATAGCGGCTCTCTCGCTGGTCGTTCTGCTGGCGGAGGGCCATCTGCTGGTCGAAGATGTACCAGGAGTGGGTAAGACCACCCTCGCCAAGGCCCTCGCCCGCTCGGTGGGCTGTTCGGTCAGCCGAATCCAGTTCACCCCCGACCTGCTGCCCTCCGACGTGACGGGCGTGTCGATCTACAATCAGCACAGCCGTGAGTTCGAGTTCAAGCCGGGCGCGGTCTTCGCGAACATCGTCATCGCCGATGAGATCAACCGTGCGTCACCGAAGACTCAGTCGGCCCTGCTCGAGTGCATGGAAGAGCGCCAGGTCTCGATCGACGGCCAGACCTACTTTCTCGACGCTCCCTTCAGCGTGGTCGCCACGCAGAACCCCATCGAGATGGAGGGCACGTACGCCCTCCCCGAGGCCCAGCGCGACCGTTTCATGGTGCGGGTGTCGATGGGCTACCCGGATGCCCGTGCAGAACTCGCCATGCTGCAGAACCGCGAGCAGAAGAGCCCGCTCGACGAGATCGACGCTGTGGTGAGCCGTGACGAACTCAGGGGCATGATCGAGACCGCCCGCACGGTATTCGTCTCTCCTGCCGTGGAGCAGTACGCCGTGAACATCGCCCAGGCCACCAGGCGCGACCCCGAGATCCGTCTCGGTGTGAGCCCCCGGGCCACCCTGCACCTCGTGCGCGCCGCCAAGGTGACGGCAGCACTCGACGGCCGCGAATTCGTTCTTCCCGACGATATCGATGCTCTGGTCATCCCCGTCTTCGCCCACCGGGTACTGCTCACGCGGCGCTCGCTTGCCGACAGCCGCCCAGGCGCTCGCCCCTCGGCGGGGTACGCGGGCGCGGGCCTCGCCGCAACCGCTGGCAGCACCTCCCGACCGGTCGACGAGGTGCTCCGCCGCATCGTGGCGAACACCCCGGTGCCTCTCGTGGCGGCTCGGAAGGGCTGAGCGTGCGAGCCCTGGCGGCCCTCCTCTCGCGGCTGCCGCGCCCCACCGTGCGCGGCTGGGGCTTTCTGGTGACCGGCGCGGCGATGCTTGTCGCGATGGAGGTTCTGCAGCGCCGGGAATTCAGTTTTGTCGGCCTGTTGGTGCTCGCCCTTCCCGTCGTCGCCGCCATCGGGGTATCGCTCTACAGCGCCCCGCTGACCATCGAACGCCGGTTCGATCCCGAACTCGCCCCGGCAGGTTCTGACGTGTCGGTGCGATTGCTCGTGCGCAACTGGGGCAGCCTGTCGAGCCCCGAAGCCGCCTTCTTCGACAGGGTCTCCGGGCCGCTCGAAGCGGCAGGCCGCTCTCGGCTGCCCCGGATGCCCGGCTTTCGCGCCTCGATTCATGACGCCCCCGTGCCGCTCTCACTCGGTTATCGGCTCGAGGCCCGGCACCGGGGCCGTCACGCGGTGGGCCCGTTCGTGCTGCTGCTCTCCGACCCGTTTGCGCTCGTCGTTCGCCGTCTGGCCATCGGAACAACCGACACCCTCACCGTGACACCGTCGACGACCCTCCTGCCGCGGGGCGCCGTGCGCCTGGCCACCGGCGCGGGCGCCGATCAGGTCTCGCGCCAGCTCGGCGGTGCCGGCGAACAAGACGTGATCTCCCGTAAATACCAGACCGGCGACTCCATGCGCCGCGTCAACTGGCCGGCCACCGCACGGTTCGGTGAGCTCATGGTGCGCCAAGACGATCAGCAGAGTGATCAGAACTCGATCGTGCTGCTCGACACGGCCGCGGCGAGCTTCGGGCTCGAGGCCCAGCACGACGGGGCGCCCGGTACCGCGCACACCTTCTCGGCCGAGTTCGAGTGGGCAGTGTCGATGAGCGCGTCGATCGGCCTGCACCTGCTGGCCGAAGGCTTTCACGTTCAGCTCGTCACGTCGGCTGACGCTGTCGTCGACAGTGCCCTCCGCACGCGCGGGTCAGGTGGCTCCGCCCAGCACCCCGGCCCTGTCTCGACGCGCTTCGAACCGAACGGAGGCGAAGAGGCTCTGCTTCTGCATGCCGCCCAGCTTGATCTGATCGACGCGTGGGAGACCGATTTTCGCCTCGCGCTCAGCCGAAGCGACGCCGTCGTGGGCGAGCTGCCCCCCGTCTTCGCCGTGGTCGGGCAGCTCGGTGACGCGTCGGCGCAGGCCCTGGCCTCGGCGGCCCGGTATTCGTCGGGCGCTGTTGCGATCGTGGTCACCGAACCGCTGTCGCCCGGCGTTCCTGCACCGCGGTGGGCAACAGGGCTCTGCGAACTGCTCGAAGCGGGTGGATGGAGCGCGCAGTGCGTCGGCTCCGACGAAGCACCGGCAGCGGCGTGGGGCGCCACCGGCGCAGAACGGTTCGTGCTGTGACCCGGCTCGAGACACCTGCCCGGTCGGGTGGAGCATCACAGCGGGCATCCGGAGCCACCGGGCGAGGCTACGAGAGAGGTGCAGCACCCGGCCGGGGCGAGGCCAGACGAGGCGCCGACCCAGACGAGACGCAGCCGGCCTCCACGCGCGGGCGCCCTGCGCGGCCAGGCCTCGCTCGTGCGGCGCTGTTGTCGGCGCTCGTTTTTCTGCTGCTCGCGCTTCCCGTGGGCGGGCTCGCACCGCTGCTGATGGGCACTGGCTGGTGGTTCACGACCTGCCTGGTCGTTGCCGTTGTGCTGGCGGTTGCTGCGGGCGCACGTCTGCTACCCGTTGCCAGCTGGATACCGTCGCTGGCGGCCCTGGTCGCGTGGGGTGTCAGCATCACCGTTCTGTTTGCTCCGAGTGAGGCGCTGTTCGGCATTCTTCCCACCTTCGACACGCTGCGAACGCTGCGCGACGAACTGCGAGACGCTGGTGCATCGATCGCCTCACAGGGTGTTCCGGCCGAACCTGTCGCCTCGATCGTGTTTCTGCTCGCCCTCACCATCGGCCTCTTGGCGCTGGTCGCTGACGCACTCGTCTTCGCCGTACGGATGCCCGCCCTGGTCGGCCTCGTACCCATCACGGTTCTCGCGGTGCCGTACACGATCCGCCAGCAAGACTTCGACGTGTGGCTGTTCGTGTGGCTCGCGGCCGTGTTTCTCGTGCTCGTGTGGCTCGCCGACCGCTGGGGTGTGGGCCTGCGGCTACGGTCGGCTTCGAGTCTGCGGCCGGGTCGCAACACTGTTCGTGCGCTGGTGTCGGGTGCCGTGGCAATCGCCCTCGCGGTGGTGCTGCCGGCGGTAACACCGGGCCTGACCGCCAATTCGTTTCATTCACTGCCACAGGGCCAGCTGCCCTCGGTGTACTCGAGTGGAGTTGACCCCACCATTCAGCTGAGCCAAGACCTGCGCCGCACGAACCCGGTTCTGTCGATGACCTACACAACCAGTGCGGCCAGCGGGCTCTACCTCAAGCTCGTGAACCTGTCGAACTTCACCAACGGGCCCTGGCAGCCCGAGAACACCGACTCGGCGCACCCGCTCGGCACCGCCTTCGACACACCCGACGGCCTCAACACCGATGTCGCCACGCAGGAGGTCACCACATCGGTGTCGGTCAGCGGGTTGCGCAGTGACTGGTTACCCCTGCCCTACCCCGCCGAGACGGTCACGGGGTTGACCGGCGACTGGGTGCAGTCTCCCGGTAGCCTCACGGTGACGGCTGTCGAGGCGAACGCCGATGGCCAGAACTACACGGTGACGAGCCTCGACGTCGAGCCGTCGGCGGCGCAGCTTGCCGCGTCGTCGGCCGCGGTTCCCGCTGCACTGCAGAGTTACGTGTCGCTGCCCAGAGGCATCGACCCGATCATCCAGAGCACCGCCACCGAGGTCACGGCCGGGGCCGTCTCGAACTACGACAAAGCCGTCGCTCTGCAGAAGTACTTCACCTCGGGGGCGTTCACGTATTCGGTCACGGCACCGGTCGAGGGCAAGTACGACGGTGGCAACTTTCAGGCCGTGGCGAAGTTTCTGTCGGCAAAGAGCGGCTACTGCATCCATTTCGCGTCGGCGATGGCGGTAATGGCACGCAGCCTCGGTATTCCCTCGCGCATCGCGATCGGCTATCACCCCGGTGCTGCGGTGTCGCGCCAAGACAATGGCACGGCCACATTCCAGGTGTTCAGCGATGAGCTGCACGCGTGGCCCGAACTGTGGTTCGAAGGGGTCGGTTGGCTGTCGTTCGAGCCCACCCCCGGGCTCGGTCTCACCCCGCCCGCATATTCGCTTCCGAACTACACGAGTGCGACGCCGGCGACCACGGCGCCGAGTACCGCCCCCAGCAGTGCCACGCCGGTGACACCGAGAACACAGACCCCCACCGACCTTGCCGCCAACCCGGCTCTCACCCCTCAGGCGCAGGCCGCAGAGACCGGGCGGGCCTGGCTGGTGGCCGTGGTGATTGTTATTGTTGTCGGCGGCCTCGCGCTCATCCCTGCGGGTCTTCGTCGGCTGCGTCGCCGTCGTCGGCTGTCGCGCATGGCGGGTTCGGGCAGATCGACCGCGACAATCGGCTGGCGGGAGATCACCGACACGGCCGTCGACTACCGGCTCGATGTTCCGGCCGGTGAGACGGTGCGGGCGTTCGGCGCTCGGTTGGCGGCGCTCGACACTGTGCCGCCCGAGCCGGTGCTGCGACTGGTGCAGGCGGTCGAGCGTGAACGCTTCGCGCCCGGGGGAGCGGCCGAACCAGACCACGCCCAGAGGCAGGCGCTGGCGGGCGATGTGCGGGAGGTCATCCGGGGTCTGCAGAAGAACGCCAGTCGGGCAGACGACCGGTGGGCACTGATCGTGCCGCGCTCGCTGTTCAGCCGGGCCGAGGAGTGAGCTGGCCGCTCAGTTCAGCGCGTCGGCCGCGCGCACGAGTGCAAGGTGCGAGAGCGCCTGCGGAGTGTTGCCCACCTGTCTTTCGCCTTCGACGTCGTACTCCTCAGACAACAGGCCGACATCGTTGCGGAGTGCCAGCAACCGTTTCATCAGCGCTGCGCCGTCTTCGGTACGGCCAGTGCGGGCGTACTGTTCGACCAGCCAGAACGAGCAGGCAAGAAATGGATGCTCGCCGGCTGGCATGCCATCGACGCCGCTCTCGGTGCGATACCGCATGACCAGCCCGTCGCGCAGCAGCGTCTTCTCGAGTTGGGACACCGTGCCCAGCATTCGGGGGGCATCGGGTTCGCAGTAGCCCACCTGGGCCAGCTGCAGCAGTGATGCGTCGACCTCAGAGCCGCCGAACACTTGGGTGTACGTGCCCAGTTCGGTATTGAAACCCTTCTCCTCGATCTCGGCTCGCACTTCATCGCGGATGCGCCGCCAGGTGGCGACCGGGCCGCGCAGCCCGAACTGTTCGATGGCTTTCACACCGCGGTCGAACGCCGCCCACACCATGACACGCGAGTGGGTGAAGTACTGGGCGGGCCCTCTGATCTCCCAGATTCCTGAGTCGGGGCGCTTCAGGTTCTCTTCGAGAAAGCCGAGCAGAGCGCGTTCGAGCGCCCACGCATCCTGGCTCTGCTCCACGCCGCCCTCGCGAGCCTCGTGCAGGCCCACCATGACCTCGCCGATGACATCGGCCTGATACTGGTCGACCGCACCGTTGCCCACCCGCACGGGAGACGCGCCCTGGTAGCCGGGCAGTGAGTCGAGCTCGCGCTCGGGCAACCAGCGTTCGCCCTCGATGCCGTACATGATCTGCAGGTCGTTCGGGTCGCCCGCGATGGCCCTCAGCAGCCAGCTGCGCCAGTCGTTCGCTTCGGTGACGAAGCCGTGCTTGACCAGCACCGAGAGCGTGAGCGACGCGTCGCGCAGCCACACGTAGCGGTAGTCCCAGTTGCGCTGGCCGCCGAATGACTCGGGCAATGACGTTGTCGCCGCTGCCACAATGCCGCCGGTGTCTTCGTGGGTGAGGGCGCGCAGAACCAGCAGCGACCGCACCACTGCGGCCTTGTACGGGCCCTCGTGGGTGCTGTTCGAGCTCCAGTTCTCCCACCACTCGCACGTGTCGGCCAGTGCCTTGTCGACGTCGATCAGCGCGGGGGCCGGGCGGTGCGCCGGGTACCAGGTCATCACCGTGTCGACCGTTTCACCGGCGCCGACGGTGAAGTCGCGCCCGTGCGAGTGGGTCTTGCCCTTCGAATGCAGCTCCGGCCCTCGAAAGACCAGTGCGTCGGGGCCGGCCACAGCGAGCAGCGAGACCCGCCCGTCGTCACCCCGCACCTGGCGCACCCAGGGCAGTGCGCTCGAGTACGCGAACCGAATGCGCAGGTCGGTGGTCATGTTGACGTGCCCAGAGACCCCGTGAACGCGGCGCACGAGGTCGGCATGGCGGTCGCCGTGCGGCATGAAGTCGGTGACCTCCACGACGCCGGTCGCCGTGCTCCAGACAGTGCGCAGAACGAAGGTGTTGCCCACGTATTCGCGGCGGGCGTGAGCGTTCGGGTCGGCGGGGGCGATCATCCAGCGCCCGTTGCCCTCGTCGCCGAGGAGTGCGCCGAATGTCGAGGGGGAGTCGTAGCGCGGCAGGCACAACCAGTCGATGCTGCCGTCGATGCCCACCAGGGCGGCGGTGTGGCAGTCGCTGATGAGCGCGTAGTTCTCGATGGGAAGGGCCATTTCCCTATCTTGCCCGACTGGGCGCGGGGTTGCAGCGCGGGCGCGGTTGCCAGCGCACGTTCGGGGCCAAAGACTTAGGGTTGAGAGGTGAGTATCGAAAGCCTGGTCAGCGACGACCTGCTGCAGGGCATCCGGTCTCGTGCCGCCGGCTACGACGCCGACAACAGTTTCTTCACCGAAGACCTCGCCGAACTGGCCGAGGCCGGCTATCTCCGGATGCTCGTTCCGGCAGAGTTCGGCGGCCCGGGGTTGGGGCTGGCCAGTGTCGCCCGTGAGCAGACCCGTCTCGCCACCGCTGCGCCGGCCACCGCGCTCGCTGTGAACATGCATCTGGTCTGGACAGGGGTTGCCCGGTTGCTGCACGACAGGGGCGATCATTCGCTCGACTTCGTTCTACGCGAGGCTGCCGAGGGTGAGGTGTTCGCTTTCGGCAACAGCGAGGCCGGCAACGACCAGGTGCTGTTCGACTCGACCACTCGGGCTGAACCGCAACCCGGCGGCGCGTACCGGTTCTTCGGGCAGAAGATCTTCACGTCGCTGTCACCGGCGTGGACGAGGCTCGGCATTTTCGGGCGTGACGACTCGGAGCCGGGCTCGCCCGTGCTGGTGCACGGTTTTCTTGCACGGGAGGCCACCGGCTACCGAATCCTCGACGACTGGAACACCCTCGGAATGCGGGCGACGCAGAGCAGAACGACCGTACTCGAGGGTGCCGAGGTGGCCGCAGACCGTATCGTGAGGCGACTGCCGGTGGGGCCGAACGGTGACCCGTTCATCTTCGCCATCTTCGCGAACTTCGAGATTCTCATCGCCGCTGTCTACGCCGGAATCGGAGAGCGGGCTCTCGAGCTCGCGGTGCAGGCGGCGCATCGCCGCACGTCGATGAAGAACGATGGGCGAACGTATGCGGCCGACCCCGACATTCGCTGGAAGGTCGCCGAGGCAGCCATCGCCCAAGACGGGCTGTATCCGCAGGTCGAGGCGCTCGCGCGCGACGTCGATTCGGGCGCGGATCACGGGGCCGAGTGGTTTCCCCGGCTCGTGGGGCTCAAGGTGCGCGCGACCGAGAACGCGCGATTCGTGGTCGATCAGGCGCTGAGGGTTGCCGGTGGCTCGTCGATGAGCGCCACGAGCGAGCTCGGGCGGCTCTACCGCGACGTGCTGGCCGGAATGTTTCATCCCTCCGACGGCGAATCAGCGCATTCGACCGTTGCCAATGCCTGGTTGGGGCCCCTCTCATGACGTCTGTCGCACTGATCATCCCATTCGGTGGGCGCACGCCGCTCGTAGCCGAGACCGCATGGCTGGCGCCGACAGCCACCGTGATCGGCGATGTCTCTGTGGGGGCCGAGGCGAGCGTGTTCTACGGGGCGGTGGTGCGCGCCGACTCCTCAGCCATCACCCTGGGTGCCCGCAGCAACCTTCAAGACACTGTTGTGGTGCATGGCGACCCCGGTTTTCCGGCCCGGATCGGCTCCGGCGTGAGTGTGGGCCACGGTGCGGTCCTGCACGGCTGCACGATTGAAGACGACTGTCTGATCGGCATGAACGCCACGGTGCTGAACGGCGCCGTGATCGGTGCCGAGTCATTGGTGGCGGCGGGTGCGCTCATCCTCGAGGGCACCGTGATTCCGGCCGGTTCGCTGGTTGCCGGCGTACCGGGCAAGGTGCGCCGTGAGCTGACGGCTCCCGAGCGGGCTGCCGTGCGGGAGAACGCTGCGACGTACGTGCGGCTGTCGGCCGAGCATCGGGTCGCGGCAGGCGGCTGAGGTGACGCGAGGTGGGTTCACGCGAAGTGGGGTCTCTCGGCTCGGAGCCGCGCGGGGTGGGGTGAACGCGGTTGCGGGCGCGATTGCCGTTTCGATCCTGTTGTCGGGGTGCAGTGGTGCGTCGGTCGCGGCTGAAGGGTCGTCGCCGGCACCTTCCACAGGCACCGCCGAGGGTGAGACCCCCGCTCTCACCGCAACGCCCTCAGCCAGCCCCGTGCCCGCCGTTCCTGCCGTGCCGCGCGTTCCTGCCGTGCCACCTGTGCCCGGCGCGACCGACCTCGACGACGTATATGCCCGAACGCGCATGCATTCGATGAGCCTCGTCGACAAGGTCTCACTCCTGTTCATGGTGCAGGTCGCGGGCACCGACCCGGCGCCCATGCAGGCCTACCTCGCGGCGAATCGGCCCGGCGGCTTCCTTCTGCTCGGCAGCAATGTTCCCGCCACCGCCGACGCGCTCGCCGCCCAGCTCTCCGGCGTCGGCACCGCGACCGGGCTCAGCCCCCTCATCTCCATCGACGAAGAAGGCGGCGATGTCGCCCGACTCGGTCAAGACACCTTTCCCGGTGCCGACCAGCTGAAGTCGATGCCCGTTCAAGCCACCACTGACGCCTTCACGCAGCGCGCCGCCCTTCTCACCGCGGCGGGCGTCTCGGTCAACTTCGGAACCGTCGCCGACGTCACAGCCAACCCCTCGTCGTTCATCTTCGACCGAGTTCTGGGCACCGATCCCGCCGCCGCGAGTGAGCGGGTGGCGGCATCCGTCGCGGCCGAGAATGACTCCGTCTTCAGCACCCTGAAACACTTTCCCGGGCACGGCGAGACCACGGGTGACTCGCATACGAGCATCCCGAGCACCGAAGTGACCCTCGACCGCTGGCAGATTCAGGATGCCCCACCCTTCGTGGCCGGGATCTCAGCCGGCGCCGGGCTCGTGATGTTCGGGCACCTCTCCTACAGTTCTGTCGACACGGCGCCGGCCTCGTTGTCGTTGCGCTGGCACCAGATTCTGCGCGACGATCTGCATTTCACGGGCGTGGCTGTGACCGACGACATGCTCATGCTGCAGGATTCGGGGCTGCCGCAGTTCGCTGATCCGTCGGCGAACGCCGTGGCGGCGGTGGCCGCGGGCAACGACCTCCTGCTGTACGACAGCGCAATCGATATGGCACCACCGGTTGCCGCAATTGTTGCCGCGGTGCAGGCTGGAACCATCAGCGAACAGCAGATCGACGCGTCGGCGACACGGGTGTTGCAGTTGCAGCGGGTGGCGTGGCTCCGAACGCATCCCGCGCCGTGAAGTCTTCGGTCGGGGTGGCGGTCGCGGTGGTTGTGGCGGTCGGGGCTCCGGATGCGCGAGACGAGAGAACGGGTGGTGCCTGATGTGCGGTCGGTTTGCGATGAACAAAGAAACCGATGATCTCATTCTCGAGTTCGTCGCGCGCGGGGGAGACCCGCAGCAGTGGCGGCCGAGCTACAGCGTGGCTCCGACCGACTCTGCCCCGATCATCCGCGAGCGAATGCATACGTCAGAGAATGAGACGGATTCGGATTCGGGTGCGGATGAAGGTGCAGATGCGGCGCAGGGCTCTGGGGCCGAGGCGATTCGTGAACTGGAGCTCGCGGCGTGGGGGCTGAAGCCGGCCTGGGCGAAACCCGGTGGGCCAGCGCCGATAAACGCTCGGTTGGAGTCAGTGGCGACGAATGGAATGTTCCGGTCGGCGTTCGCATCGCATCGGTGCATCGTTCCGATGACCGGATACTACGAATGGCAACAGCAGGCCGACGGAAAACAGCCGTACTTCATCCATGCCGACACTGACCTGCTCGCGGCGGCCGGGCTCTACAGCGCGCGCCGCGTGAACGACGAGTGGAAGGTCACGTTCACGATCATCACCCGCGAGGCGAGAGACGCATCGGGCGACGTGCACGAGCGCATGCCGGTCTTTCTGACGCCTGACCTCTGGGATCGGTGGCTCGACCCCACTCCCATCGCAGCGAAGGATGCCGCACTCGCGGCACTCGACCGCTCGAGTCTCGCGGTGGCGCGCTCGATCACGACGTACCCGGTCGCCCGCGCTGTGAACAACTCGCGCACGCTCGACCCGGCTGATCCGACGCTCATCGCCCCGGTGTCGTTACCCCTCTGACGAGTCAGTAGCGGTGCGATCGCTTCGCCGGGTCGGCCACGCCAGGCCCAGCACGCGCCAGTTCTGGCTCAGAGCCGGCCGGCCGCGACGGTTTCGAGAACCGGCAACGCTCTGGCGAGGCTTGCCAGGTCGGCATCAGACTGCTCGGCCAGCATGGTGAGCACCCGGGCGGTGCGCGACGATCGAGCCTGGGCCACCGCGCCGACACCAGCCGGCGTCGCACGGAGGAGAAACGAACGGCCATCGAGGGGGTCGGCGGTTCGCTCGATGAGCCCGCGGTTCTCGAGGTCGGCCACGATGCGCGTCATCGTGGGAGCCGCGACATTCTCGAGGCGTGCCAGGTCGCTCGGCCGCAGAGGGCCCGCGGTCTTCACACTCGACAGCGCTGAGAGTACGCCGTGGCTCAGCTCGTCTCCGACGGGTCGGATGCGCCGGCTGAGCCGGCTGATCACCAGGGTGAGCCGTTCGGCGACATCGTCGCGGTTCACGTCGGGCATGAGCATGGATTCGGGCGAACCGACGGCAGGCGTGCTGGCGGGTACGGTCTCGCCCTGGGCCCTCACGGCTGCCGTTCGGTCGATCGTTTCATCGGCAGATTCGGGCATTTTATGACCCTACACTGCCGAGGCCGATGCGGCGGCCGGCGTCGGCGCGACAACGGAGTCGTCGTGCACGTACTTGCTGCCGCGCGTGATCGACATGACCGCCGCGACCACCGACATGGCTGCCGCCACCACGAAGACAAGCACGAGCCCGTCGTGGAACGGCCCCGAGAGCAGCTCGGGAAAGAACTGTTGCCCGGTGAGCACGGCCGAACTGTTGCCCGGCAGCGAGCCGAGAACGCTCGGCCCCAGCAGGCTCTGGATGGGGTTGTACCCCAGAAAGGCGGCGAACAGGCTGCCCACCGGAGGTGTCTGGCCGATCTGCGCTGCGATGTTCGCGGGCACCCCGTTGTTCGCGAGCCCAGCGGTGAGTGCGCCGGGTAACGAACCCGAGAGCCCCACGATCATCAGCGAGAAGAACACCCCGATCGAGAGTGAGCTGCCGGCGTTGAGCGCTGCCCCGGCCATCCCGGAGGCCGAACCGCGCTGATTCGCCGGAACACTGTTCATGATGGCCGTGCGGTTGGGTGAACTGAACAGCCCCGAGCCGATACCACTCAGCCCGGTGATGAGAGCGAACTCCCAGTAGTCGAAGTTGACCGGAATAACCAGCAGGGCCAGAAAAGTGGCCGCGTTCAACAGCAGCCCGACCGTGGCGAAGGCGCGAGCGCCGAACCGGTCGCTGAGCGCGCCCGAGAGAGGGCCGGCGATGAGGAACCCGATGGTGATGGGCAGGAGATAGATGCCGGCCCACAGCGGTGTGTCTTCATACGAGTAGCCGTGCAGCGGTAACCAGATTCCCTGCAGCCAGATGATGAGCATGAACTGCAGGCCACCGCGCCCGATGGCCGCAAGGAGGCCAGCGAAGATTCCGCTTGAGAACGCCCGGATTGTGAAGAGGTGCATGTTGAACATGGGGTTGGCCACCCGCAGCTCGATGACCACGAAGACCACCAACAGCGCGAGGCCGCCGATGATGGCTGCGAGAACCCACGGGTTCAGCCACCCCATGCTCGCGCCGCCATAGGGCTGGATTCCGTAGGTGATGCCGGCGAGCACCGCTGTCAGCCCCAGTGCGAACGTGATGTTTCCGGGCCAGTCGATTGTGCTCTTCGTGCTGGTTCCGACCTCATGCAATGACTTGTACGACCAGATGGTGCCGATGATGCCGATGGGCACGCTCACGAAGAACACGGCACGCCAGTCGACCACGGCCAGCAGGCCACCCACGATGAGGCCGATGAAGCTGCCCGCGATGGCGGCGACCTGGTTGATACCGAGGGCAAAGCCGCGCTTGTTGACAGGAAAGGCGTCGGTGAGAATGGCCGTCGAGTTCGCGAACAGCATGGCGCCGCCGACCCCCTGCACGAGCCGCCAGATGATCAGCCACATCGCGCCGGCTCCGCCCGCGAACGGGTCGAGCGCCAGCGCGATCGAGCCCACCGTGAAGACGATGAACCCGATGTTGTAGATGCGAACCCGGCCGAAGATGTCGCCGAGGCGCCCGAATGTGACGACGAACACGGCGGTTACAAGCATGTAGCCCATCAGAATCCAGAGCAGGTAGCTCACGTTGCCGGGCTCAAGCGGGTTGAGCCCGATGCCTTTGAAGATGGCCGGCAGCGAGATGATCACGATGGAGGAGTTGATGGTGGCCATGAGCACGCCGAGCGTAGTGTTGCTGAGCGCGATCCACCGGTAGCGCGGGTGGTCGCGGGTGAACAAGCCGGTTCGAGTGGCCACGGTGATTCTCCGAACAATAATAAGTTGTGTTAGCTCAACTAACTATAACTCTTGTGCTCGGGTTATGGCCTGCGCCCGGTCTCTGGCGGGCAGCTTGGTGAAGATCGAATTGATGTGGGTCTTCACGGTCGCGACGCTCACGAACAGTCGGGCGGCGATCTCCGGGTTGTTGAGGCCTTCCGTGATGAGCTGCAGCACCCCCGCCTCTCGCGGAGTGAGCTGCGGAAACCGGCTCTGGATGCCCGCGGCGGTGTTGATCGAAGACGCAGCGGCAGGCTGAGGGGTTAGCGTGTTCGTCTGGGTGAAACTGTCGATCAGTTTCGCGCCGATCTCGGGGCCGAACGTGGTCTGACCGTTCGCCACGGCACGGATGGCCGACGCCACCTCGGCCCGGGAGGCGTCTTTTGTCAGATACCCCCGAGCACCGACCCGCAGGGCACCCAGCAGCGACTCGTCGTCTGCGAACGTCGTGAGCACGAGTACGGCCGTCGCGGGCCGCTCGGCGACGATGCGTGCCGTGGCTTCGGTGCCGCCCAGCACGGGCATGCGCAGATCTATCAGCACGACATCGGGCCGAAGCTCGGCCGCGCGCTGCACGGCCTCTTCGCCGTCGGCTGCCTCGCCAACCACATCGATGTCGGGCAGTAGCGCGAGCACGGTGACGAGCCCGTCGCGAACAATGGCCTGGTCGTCGACGACGAGTACGCGAATGCGATCGGCCGTCATGCAGGCTCTGCCACAGTGCGAGCCGGCACGATAGCCGCGACAACGAAGTGGCCGTTCTGCACCCCGGCGCTCAGGGAGGCGCCCGGCAGCGCCTCGAACCGTTCGCGCATGCCGGCGAGGCCGTGCTGGCCGCCGGACTGCTGCAGGCTGGCGATGAGGGGCGCCGCCGTGATGAGCGCTGGCTCTGTGGTGCGGCCTGGTGCAGAGGGGGCGGCGGGTGCAGAGATGATGCCCGGCTCGAGGGCCGTGCTGAGAGCGACTTCGACCGTCGGCGTAAGGGAGCCCGCCGCCAGCCTGACGACAAGGTGAATAGTGCTGCCGGGCGCGTGTTTGCGGGCGTTCGTGAGGCCTTCCTGCACTGCACGGGTGAGGGCCGCCGCGGCGTCGGGTGAGACGCTCACGGCATGTGTCGCCGTGATTTGTGGCAGGTGCTCGGTGACGGCACCGCCCAACGAGCGGTGCGACTCGACGAGGGTGACGATGCTCGAGAGAACCTCGGTGAGGGGGAGCGTCAGCGCGGTGGTGTTCTCAGGGTGGGCTCGCAGGGCATCCACCGCCCGGCGCGCGTCGGCGAGACCGGATGCCGCAAGCAGGCGGGCGTCGTGAACACGACGGAGAGCGTCGTCGAGGTGCCCCGACTCGAGCAGCGCCTCGACGGCGTCGAGTTGCAGCACCAGGCCGCCGAGGCTGTGGGCGAGAACATCGTGGATGTCGCGCGCCACGGCCTGGCGGTCGGCCAGAACCTGCACCCGCGCCTGTTCTTCGCGAATCGCGAGGCGCTCGTCGAGCAACGCCCGGGCCTGCGCATCGGCCCGACGGAACTGGCGGCGGTTGATACCGCCCAGCGCGGCGAGGGCGACGGAGCATTCGATCGCCACGAGGGCGAGCGGCGGCAGGGTGGCCAGGAGCGCACCGATGGGCACGATCACGGCGGTGACGAGAGTGAGGGTGACAGCCCGCCACAGTGGCCATTCGAGGTTGGCGATCGCTCGCAGTACCCCCACCACGATCAGTGTGCAGCCGAGCCCGAGCGTCGGTGCCGCCACGAGTGCGCCGCAGGTTGCCGTGAGCCACAGCGCCAGCGCCCGAATGCGGCGGTCAGCGTGCTGGTTCAGCGTTGCCAGAACGATTTCGGCGATCCAGGCCGCGATGCCGATCAGAGCCACGGCGCTCAGCCAGAGATCGATGACAGGTGTGAACGATGTGAGCAGGTAGAAGGTGACCACCGCCACGCCGAGCAGGTTGAGCCCCAAGCTCAGCGGGCTCAGGCGAGTGGTGTGCGACATAGGTTCATTCTCTCGCTGGCGGCCCGGCTACGCAGCTACCGCCTCGAGACGAATCACCCGTGCAGCCACCACGGCACCACGTGCGGCCCGGTTGGCGGCGATCATGACGAGGATCACGGCAGTCGATGTCGCCAGCTGCGAACCGGCTTGAGTGGCCCATACGTCAAGGCCGATGCGCACCACGATGAAGACGGCCCACAGGGCGAACCCCACCCAGCCGGTTCGGCTCTCGAGATTCGGCACGGGGTCTCCGGGCTTGCCGTTCGCGTGATACCGCGCCTGGTCGGCAGCGGAGATCGGGCGGAACCGTGCAATGACACCCATCGCAGCGCCGACCCCCAGCGAGACGACCACCTCGATGATCAGCAGGCTGATGTCGAGCGTCGACAGAGCAAGGGGGCTCGATGCGTTGGCGAGGGTGACGACCCCGATTATGCCGAGCACAACCGGCAACCGCCATAGGCGACTTGTGACCACGGGGCGCCAGGCGAGCTGGCGGAACCCCAGGAACGCCACGGCAGCGATGATGATGGCCGCGTTGGCGAGAAGTTGAAATGTCATGACCGAAGTCTCGCAAGGCGTGGGGTGGGCATCCACCGCCCCTGGGTGGAGATGAGGGTGGAGATCTCAGACGATCAGGCCGTGACGGGCTTCCTGCGCGAGAGCGCGATGGCACCGGCACCGAGCGCACAGATCACCAGAGCGATGAGGATGACGTAGAACGTCACCGAGAAGTAGCCCTCGGCCGAGGTGACGGGGTTGAGAAACGGGTACGGGTACCACGCTGCGCCGGTGACAGGGTCGAGAGCGAACGGCCCGCGAATCAGCGTGTACGCGGCCCAGACGATGGGAAACGCCACGATCGCCCAGAGACGCCGGTAGTTCAGGGGAATGCGCCCCGGAGCGAAGAGCCAGTCGAGCAGGAGGTAGAGCGGCCCGACCACGTGCAGGATTTCATTCGACCATTCGACGGTCTGGCCCTGCGGCAATGAGATGCCGCGCAGCAGCAGGTTGTAGACGATGCCGGTCGTGACCATGTAGGTGACGACGGCGGCGCGAACGGTGGTGAACAGCAGTGGGTCTCGGGCGGCGTCGTTGCCGACGCCCTGCTTCAGCAGCAGGCCGGCACCCACCAGAAGCACGACAACGCTCGCGGCGTTCGAGTCGATGGTGAAGAAACTGAAGAAATTCGTGACGTAGAAACTGACGTCAGTTGCACCTGCTGCCCGCTGAAAATCGACGGTGTGGGCCAGCTGGGCGATGATGGCGACCGCGACAGCGACCCCCACCACGATTCTCAGAACGACGAACAGTGTGCGCATGTGCTCAGCATAGGGCCGCGCAGCTCGCGCGGCCCCGACGCCCTGCCCAGGCGCTATGCCGCCTTGGCGAACCCACCCTCAGCTGCGTGCCGCGCATCAGGTTTGACGACCTGGCGGTCGGCCACGATGGTGTCGTGCGAGATCTTCATGCCGTCGGCGACCACGACACCGTCACCGATACGGGTGTGGCTGCCGATCTTGACGCCACGGCCGATGCGAGCGTCTTGGCCGATGTGCACGTTGGCGCCGATGAAGACGCCGGGGCCCACCATTGCTCCGCGGTCGATCCAGCTGCCGGCACCGATCCAGGCCCCCTGGCCGACCTGCGCATCAGGTTCGACGTACGCCGACGATTCGATGTACGCGCTGGGATGCACGGTAGCGGTCGCCGAGATGAAGCCCCGACCGTTCAGGTGGTGCTTGTAGCGCGAGAGCTCGCCGAATTCATTTTCGATTTCTACGTATATTTTGCTCAACTGCATCTCCAGAGATTTGTACCTTGTCACGTGTAACAACGAGGAGGCGTCGTCGATTCCCTACAGCGGGGGTGTTCTGTGCGGCGAACAAGACCGGCTGTGGTGGGGGGTTGCCCCGGCACCCGGGTGCGCACATAGGCTGGTCGAATGGAATACCGCGAACTCGGCAGAACACACCGCACCGTATCGAGCATCGGGCTCGGCACCTGGCAGCTCGGCTCCGACTGGGGCAACGTCGACGAGAAAGACGCCGTCGCTGTACTCGACGCGTCGGTCGAGTCGGGGGTGACGTTCTTCGACACGGCCGACGTCTACGGCGACGGTCGAAGCGAAGAGGTCATCGGGAGGTATCTGGCGGCGAACCCCGGCCACTCGATCACCGTGGCCACGAAGATGGGCCGGCGGGTCGACCAGGTCGCCTCGAATTACACTCTCGACAACTTTCGTGCCTGGGCCGATCGGTCACGCCGCAACCTCGGGGTCGAGACGCTGGATCTGGTGCAGCTGCACTGCCCCCCGAGCTCGGTTTACGACAGCGACGCGGTCTACGACGCCCTCGACACACTTGTTTCGGAGGAGGTCATCGCCACCTACGGTTTCAGCGTCGAAGAGACGAGCCAGGCGCTCGCTGCGATAGCGAGGCCGGGAACCGCGACCATCCAGATCATTCTGAACGCGTTCAGGCTGAAGCCGCTCGACGAGGTGTTGCCCGCAGCGCGAGAGGCGGGCGTCGGTATTATCGCCCGCGTTCCGCTGGCGTCGGGGCTGCTGAGTGCGAAGTACTCGAAGCAGACGGCCTTCGCAGCTGACGACCACCGCAACTACAACCGCGACGGCAGCGCGTTCGACGTGGGTGAGACCTTTTCGGGGGTCAACTACGACGACGGGCTTGCGGCGGCGCAGGAGTTCGCCGCTCTGGCTCCCGATGGCGTGTCGTCGGCTGCGGCGGCCTTGGCCTGGGTTCTGCAGCAGGCCGGGGTGAGCACCGTCATTCCCGGTGCTCGAAACCCCGAGCAGGCGCGATCGAACGCCGCCGCGGGCTCGCTGGCGCCGCTCGGCGAACAGTTCGAGGCCAGTGTTCAGGGCATCTACGACCGGTACTTTCGCGCGAGTATCCACTCCCGCTGGTAGGCCTGCACCTCGCCGACACCTCGCCACCAGCACTGCATAAGGCTGTTTTGGTCGCCAGCTACGACATCCGGTGCGGTGGTCACAATAGCCTTATTCAGCGGGCGCCCGGGTGTTTGACGGCCGGGCTGCGCGACCCTAGTCGACCAGGTCGGGGTCGCGCCCCGTGCGCTCGCCCGATTCGAGCGACGCGATGGCAGCCAGATCGTCGGCGTCGAGGGCGAAGTCGAACACGTCGATGTTCGAGGCGATGCGCGACGGCGTCACCGACTTCGGAATCACCACGTTGCCGAGCTGGATGTGCCATCGCAACACCACCTGCGCCGGGGTACGGCCGTGTTTCGCGGCCAGCGCGTCGAGCACCGGGTTGTCGAGAACGCGACCGCGGGCCAGCGGCGACCAGGCTTCGGTGACGATTGCGTGTTGGTCGTTGTAGGCACGCACCTCGGTCTGCGGCAGCCACGGGTGTAGCTCGATCTGGTTGACGCTCGGAACCACGCTGGTCTCGTTCGCGAGGCGTTCGAGGTGGTGCGGGTGAAAGTTCGAGACGCCGATCGAGCGAGCGAGGCCGTCGGCCTGGATCTTCTCCAGTGCGCGCCACGTCTCGACGTACAGGTTCTGCCGGGGCGCCGGCCAGTGGATGAGAAACAGGTCGACGTAGTCGAGGCCCAGCCGGGCGAGGCTGTCGTCGAACGAGCGGCGAGCCTCGTCGTAGCCATGCCGGTCTTGGAAGACCTTGGTCGTGACGAAGATCTCGTCGCGCGGAACCGAGCTCGACGCGACGGCCCGGCCCACACCGACCTCATTGTCGTAGAGCGTCGCCGTATCGATGTGGCGGTAGCCGGCGTCGAGCGCGGAGCCCACCGCAGTGATGGCTTCGTCATCGGTGACCTTGTAGACGCCGAGGCCGAGCTGGGGAATGGTGACGCCGTTGTTCAGCGTGACGAGGGGTGCGAAGGTCATGCCCGCAATTATCCGGCATCGGGCGAGGCCGACCGGGTGGGCATCCGGTGCCGTGTCGAGAATCGGGTGACGCGACCCGATGTGAGCGAGTAGCCAGCAGAACAGGCGGCGCCCCGCGGCTGCGAGCAGTGCAGCTAGCTCGTGACGGTGGCCACGGGCTCGGTGTCGGGAATGGGGCTCGCGTCTCTGCCGCGCAGGTCGGGGTGAAAGCGGCGACCGAGTAGAGGCACCAGAAAGCCGAACAGGGCGAGTACGGCGGCGACGACAAAGGCTCCGGATGACCCGCTCGAGTCGATCATGAAGCCGGCCAGCGCCGACCCCACTGCCGCACCGATCAACTGGCCCGTGCCCACCCAGCCGTAGGCCTCCGCGGTGTCGCTGAAGCGTACGCTCGACGACACGATCGAGAACATGACGGCGAGGGCCGGAGCGATACCGACGCCCGCGAGGAAGAGGAACACGGCCAACCAGCCCACGTTGAGCGACAGCGCGGCGATGGCGGTGCCCACGAAGACGATGAACATGCGCTGGGCGAGGGCCCACGGCCCGATGGCGATGTGGCCGAGCGCGAGACCGCCCACGAGCGAACCCACGGCGAAGACCGCGAGCACGATTCCTGCCTCGGCGCCGCCGTGGCTGAATGCCGACACGACGCCGGCCTCGATGGCCGCGCAGGCCGCGACCAGCAGAAAGCCGACAATCGTGGCGAGAAGCACAGGGGGTTTGGCCAGAACGGCGCCGATTCGACGACGGCTGCGGGGGATGCGCACCCGGCCGAGTTCGGGGCTCGCCAGGAACCAGGCGCCACCGCCCACGAGAAAGGTGACGGCGAGCAGAATGCCCTGAACTGTACCGATCTGCGTCGCCGTGAAGGTTGTGATGACCGGCCCGACCACCCAGATGATCTCCTGCGCCGATGCGTCGAGCGAGAACAGCGGTGTGAGCTGCTTCGAGTTGACCATCTTGGGGTAGATGGTGCGAACGGCGGGCTGGATGGGCGGCATCGTCAGCCCGGCGACGAACGCGACCATCATCGTCGTCGTGATGCTCATGGGTACGAGGGCGATGATCGAAATCGCCACAGCGCAGATGGCAATGGTGCCCGTGATGACCGGGCGCATGCCCCAGCGACCCATCAGACGGCTCGTGAGCGGGCCAGCGATGGCCTGCCCGATCGACAGCGCGGCCAGAACGAGACCGGCAGAGCCGTAGGAGTTGTGCACCCGTTCGATGTGCAGCAGGAACGCGAGTGAGAGCATTCCGAAGGGAAAACGGGCCACCAATTGGGCAGCCATGATGCGCGCGACACCGCGGGTTTTCAAAAGGCTGGAATAACTGCTCACAAGAGGTTAACTGTACCAGCCAGACGGTATTCCCGGTCTACCGTGTGGTGCCCCGACTGTGAACAGAAACTGCACAATCGGGGTACCAGAACTACACGGCGAGCAGCTTCTGGATGCGCTGCAGCGAGACCGGCTCAGCGGTGCCGAGGGTTTGGGCGAAGAGGCTGATGCGCAGCTCTTCGAGCATCCAGCGCGCCCGGATGATCGGCGCCGGCAGCACGACCTCAGCGCCCTGGGGCAGGGGTAGCAGCCCCCCGGCGGCCTCGTAGCGGGCGGTCGCGTTCTGTACTTCGATCATCCATGCGCGATCCCGGGCCACTGCGTCTTGCAGTTTCTGCATGCGCAGCTCGACCCCGGCGAGGTATCGCGGCACGTGGCGCAACTGTTCGGCACCGGCGGCCGAGACGAAGCCGGGGTAGACCAGAGCCGCCAGTTGGGCCCGGGCGTCAGACAGGGCGGGCAGCAGTGAAACGCTCGTCACACTCTTGAGGGCCCGTTCGGCGTCGCGCGCCTTCGTGAGCACGGCTGCCACGTTTGCCACCACGCCGTACATCGAGTCGATCACTGTGGCTGACAGCTGGTCGCGAGCGGCCTCGAATGCCTGTCGGGTGAAAACGAGCCCGTCGGGGTGGTTGAGCCGGATCGCCTGGTCGGCCACCGCCTTCATGCAGTCGTCGAACAGCGCCTGGATGCCGGGGTACGGGCTCGTCGACAGCACCAGCTTCTCGTTCTGGGTCAGGTGCTCGCGCACGTATGAGACGGGCGATGCCACCGCGAGCAGCAGCAGTCGTCGCACTCCGGCGGGGGAGACCCGGTCGGCCTCCTGCTGGGTGCTCATGAGGCGAATGGCGACAGACGTCTTCTCGTCCACAATCGCCGGATACGCGCGAATCACACTGCCTTGCAATCGGGTGTCGAGATGGCGGGGGAGTTCCGTAAAGTCCCACGAGGTGAGGCCGCTTCGCTCGATGGCGTTAGCGGTCTGACTGGATGCCCGGGCGACGCTTTCGCGTGCCGCCGAACGGTAGCGGGTCTGCAGCGCCGCAAGGTCTTTCGACGCGGCCAGGGTGTGGCCCCGATCATCCACCACACGAAACGAAACGGAGAGGTGTGAAGGAATGCGTGATCTGTCGAAGTCGCCTTCGGTGACCGGAATGAACGCCAAACGCGTCATGGTGTGGGCGAGAGCGGTCAGGAAGGGGTCGCCGCCCACGTCGGCGGGAATTGCCGCCAGCAGTTTGACGGCCCAGTCGGTGGCGGGAACGAAGTTCTTGCGAATGTTCTTCGGCAGCGCCCTGATGAGAGCGGTGACCAGTTCCTGTCGGAATCCCGGCACCTGCGACTCGAAGCCGCCCGGCTCGAGGCGGGGCAGCAGCGTGAGTGGCACGGTCACACTCACGCCGTCGTCGTCGGTGCCCGGTTCGAACCGGTAGGTGAGGGCCAGATGCTGATCGCCCTGCTGCCACGTCGCCGGAAACTTGGTCTCGTCGATGTCGGGCGCGCCCTCTGGCACGAGCGAGTCGAGCGTCATTGTCAGAAGGTTCGGCGAATCGTGGCGCGTCGTCTTCCACCAGCCGTCGAAGCTCCGCGCGGTGTTGACGTCGCGAGGAACGCGGGCGTCGTAGAACTCGAAGACCGCCTCGTCGTCGAGCAGCAGATCGCGGCGGCGCGTGCGCTCTTCGATCTCGGCGAGTTCGGTGCGAAAGCGTCGGTTGTCGCGGTCGAAGGCGTGCTGCGATTCCCAGTCTCCATCGACCAGAGCATGACGAATGAACAGCTCGCGGGCGTACGCCGGGTCGACCCGCGAGAACTGCACCCGTCGTTTGAGCACGATCGGTACTCCGTACAGCGTGACCCGCTCGTACGCCACCACGGCGCCCTGTTTCTTCTCCCAGTGCGGCTCAGAATAGGTGCGCTTGCACAGGTCGCCCGCCAACGCCTCGGCCCACGCTGGGTCGATCGAGGCGTTCGTGCGAGCGAACAGGCGGCTGGTCTCCACCAACTCGGCGCTCATCACGGCGTTCGGCTGCTTCTTCGACAGGCCAGAGCCGGGGAACAGGCTGAAGCGCGTCTGCCGTGCACCGACGTAGTCTTTTTTCGCCACGTCTTTCAAACCGATGTGCGAGAGCAGTCCCGCGAGAATCGAGCGGTGAATGCCGTCGGAGTTCATCGACGGCTCGCCGAGCGTGAGATCCAGCGGCTTGCTGAGCTGACGCAGCTGGCGAAACACGTCTTGCCATTCGCGCACGCGCAGATAATTCAGGTGTTCGGCCTTGCAGAGTCGCCGAAACGCGCTCGACGACAGCTCTCGCTGCTTCTCCTCCACGTAGTTCCACAGGTTCAGCAGGGTGAGAAAGTCGCTCGTCGGGTCGGTGAAACGGGCGTGCAGCTCGTCGGCTCGCTGGCGTTTCTCGAGTGGCCGTTCTCGCGGGTCCTGCACGGTGAGGCCCGCGACGATGATCATGACCTCGCGGCTGGTGCCGTGGTTCTTCGACTCGATCACCATGCGGGCGAAGCGCGGTTCGATGGGCATGCGCGAGAGGTCGCGGCCAACGCGGGTGAGCGTGGGTACAGCTGCGTTACCGCCGGGTTTGATGGCACCCGGGTTGATGGCACCCGGGTTGATGGCACCCGGGTTGATGGCGCCGAGTTCACTCAGCAGGTCGAGGCCGTCTTTGATCCCGCGGGAATCCGGCGGCTGCAGAAACGGAAAACTCGCAATGTCGCCGAGCCCGAGCGAGATCATCTGCAGAATCACGGCTGCGAGATTGGTTCTGAGAATCTCCGGCTCAGTGAACGTGGGCCGGGCGAGGTAGTCGTCTTCAGAGAACAGCCGAATGCAGATGCCATCGCTCGTGCGGCCGCTTCGCCCGGCGCGCTGATTGGCCGACGCCTGCGAAATGGCCTCGATCGGCAGTCGCTGCACCTTCGACCGCACGCTGTAGCGGCTGATACGAGCCGTTCCCGTGTCGATCACGTATTTGATGCCCGGCACAGTGAGGCTCGTCTCGGCCACGTTCGTCGCCAACACGATGCGGCGCCGGATGCCCGGGGTGGCCGTTCTCTGAAAGACCTTGTGCTGGTCGGCCGCCGACAACCGCCCGTACAACGGCAGCACTTCGGTTGCCGCGCCCAGCGCGCCGCCCGAGCTGAGACGCCCCCGAATCGACTCCTCGGCGTCGCGGATCTCGTTCTCACCCGAGAAGAACACCAGAACATCGCCCTCGCCTTCTCGGGCCAGCTCGTCGAGCGCCTCGTTCACCGCGTCGAGCGGATCGCGGTTCTCGCTGCGCGTGCTACTCGTGCCGCTTGTGCTGCTCGCCTCGTCTGTGTCGGCACCGTCGTCGACATCGTCGCTCACCTCGCCATCGGCCACCAGGGGGCGGTAGCGAACTTCAACCGGGTAGGTGCGGCCCGACACCTCGATGATGGGGGCGCCGCCGAAGTGCCGGGAGAAACTCTCGGGGTCGATCGTCGCCGAGGTGACGATGACCTTGAGGTCGGGTCGCTTGGGCAGCAGCTCACGCAGATACCCGAGAAGAAAGTCGATGGTGAGGCTGCGCTCGTGGGCCTCGTCGATGATGATCGTGTCGTACTTCTTCAACAACCGGTCGCGATGAATCTCGTTCAGCAGAATGCCGTCGGTCATCAGTTTGATCTGGGTGTTCGGCCCCACCTTGTCGGTGAACCTCACCTGGTAGCCGACCCGGTCGCCCACCTCCTGGCCCAGCTCTTCGGCGATGCGCTCGGCGATCGTGCGCGCGGCGATGCGGCGGGGCTGGGTGTGCCCGATGCTCGTGCGGCCGAGTTCGAGGCAGATCTTCGGCAGCTGCGTGGTCTTGCCCGAGCCTGTTTCGCCGGCCACGATCACGACTTGGTTCGCGGCGATGGTGCGCGCGATCTCCTCGCGCAGTTGGCTGACGGGCAGCTCCGGCGGAAAGTAGATCGTCTCAGCATTCATCGGCCCTCAATTCTACGTGCCGACCGGCCCCGGGAGCCCCCGGAGGCTCGGGTTAGGCTTGAACAATGGCCAACCGACTGGGTGATGCGATCAGCCCGTACCTCCGTTCACATGCCGACAACCCCGTCGACTGGTTCTCCTGGGGTGAGGCAGCATTCGCTGAGGCAGAGCGGCGCGATGTGCCCGTGCTGGTGTCGATCGGGTACTCCACCTGCCACTGGTGCCACGTGATGGCACGCGAGAGTTTCAGCGATCCGGCCTTGGCCGAAGTTCTGAACCGCGGCTTCGTGGCCATCAAAGTCGACCGGGAAGAGCATCCGGAAGTCGACGCGGTCTACCTCGCCGCGGCTGGGGCTTTCACGCAGAACCTCGGCTGGCCGCTCAACGTCTTCGTGACGCCGGAGGGCAAGCCGTTCTTCGCGGGAACGTATTCGCCGCCCGTCGCAGTGCAGGGCAACCCCTCGTTCGGCCAGGTGCTGGGTGCCGTCAGCGACGCGTGGCAGACCCGCCGCGACGACGTCGAGAGCACTGCTCGCCAGCTCACGGCCGCGCTGGTCGCGGTAGAGGACGCAGACCAGGCAGTCGACGCGCTTCCCACCCCGGCACAGCTGGAGCAGGTGGTACTCGAACTCGACGACTACGAAGACACCGTCAATGGTGGGTTCGGTGGTGCGCCGAAGTTTCCCGTCGCGCCGGTGCTCAAATTTCTGCAGGCGATGGATGCACCCGTAGCCACGCGCGCCCTTCAGGCCATGGCGGCCTCCGACCTGCGTGACCGCGTCGAGGGCGGCTTTTTTCGGTACGCCACCCGCGCTGACTGGAGCGAGCCGCACTACGAACGAATGCTCTACGACAATGCGCTGCTGCTCGATGCCTACACCGCTGCGGCGGTGCGGTACCCGGGCGAACAGTGGGCGACCGATACTGCGGCGGGCATCGCCTCGTTTCTTGTCGACGTGCTTCAGGTCGACGGCGGCGCGTTCGCGGCGGCGCAAGACTCCGAGAGCCTCGTCGACGGCACCGCTTCGGAGGGCGGGTACTACGCCCTGAACGCTGCCCAGCGCGTCGATCAGCCGGCCCCCGCGCGCGACCTCAAGATTCTCACCGGGCTCAACGGCCTCGCCATCGCGGCGCTGGCGAGGGCTTCTGCGGCCCTGTCGCCGGCGCTCACCCCTCCATCGTCAACACAGCCGGGCGCGTGGCTGGCCGCTGCCGTCGCGGCGGCCGACTACCTTCTCGGGCACCACCTCCGCCCCGATGGAACCCTGGTGCGGGCCTCGCTGGGAGAGCGCACATCTGACGCCCGGGCGACCCTCGAAGACTACGGAATGTTCGCCGAGGCCCTGCTCGCGCTCGCCGCCGTCACGGGTGACGAGCGCTATTCCCGCACCGGCCGCGACCTGGTCGACAAGGTGCTCGACGCTGGGTTCGCGACTCCGGGCGGCGGAGACCCGGTGCTTGCGGCGCGCGGCTTGCTCATCGACGGCGATGTGTCAGAGGGGGCCTACCCCTCTGGAACGAGCGCAGTGTCAGCGGCGGCGTACGCGTTGTACCTTTCGACGGGCGAGCAGCGTTACCGTGCTGCCGTTGTCGAGGTGTTGACGCCGCTGTCGGCCGATGCGCTTTCGCGGCCCATCGGTTTCGGTGCGTCGCTCGAGATCATGTTGCGGCTCAGCGCCGACGCCTGAGGCGTCAGTAGATCGCCGCCCCGACCAGCGGGAGCGCGTCGTCGACCGACCACTCGGTCAGCGACCCGTCGTAGATTGCCACGTCGGTGACCCCGATGAGAGCGAGTGCGAGGGCGTCGGCCGCCGCCGCAATCGCACCATCGCAGTAGGCCACGATGAGAGTCGGTGTGCCCGCGACGGCAGACCGAGCGGTGAGATCGAGCGTCGGGGCGAACAGGGCTCGCAGGGCATCCGGTCTCAGAAATGCGTTCGTCTCAGCGTCGACCAGGCGCCCGGAGGGCACGCTGACGCTGCCGGGAATGTGCCCACGCCGGGCGCGCTCGCCTGACTCTGCGGCGAACTCGCTGGCCGGAACGGCGCACACCAACGTGGCAGCGGCCTCGCCCGAGACGACCGACGCGACGAATGTCTTGTCTGCCCAGAGCTGTGGGCGCTCGGTCGACGTGAATGCGCCTCGAGCCGGTTCGACAGAGCCGGTGTCGATGGGCCGGTCTTCGTGGTTCCACTTGGTGAGGCCACCGTCGAGCACTGCGACGCGGTCGTAGCCGTTGGCCCGGAAGAGCCACCAGAGCCGGGCTGCCCACTGGCCCGCGGCGGTGTCGTAGACGATCACGGTGCTGTCGTTCGTCACTCCGACGGCGGCCGCGGCAGCCTCGAACTGCGCGATGCTGGGGCGTTCGAAGCCGAACGCGCCAGTCGGGTTGCTGAACTCGTCAATCAGATCAGCGAAGATGGCGCCCGGAATGTGCCCGCCCACCAGGTACTGGTCGAGCCCGCTGAGCCAGGTGGGGTGGCTGTCGAAGCCCGTCACCCGGAGAACGCTCGCGTCGAGCACCACCACAGAATCAGAACCGATGTGGTCGCAGAGCCACTGGGTCGAGACAATGGGCGCGACAAGAGGCGAGACCATGCGGGGTGAGGCCGTCGTGCGCTCGTGCGAGTGGGCAGGCCTCGCGAGAGGGATGACGTGTGCGGCGATTCCGGCGGTGGCCGGAGAGCCTGAGGTCGTACGTGAATCGTTCACGGCCCCAACGCTAGCCCCGCAGAGCGTCGGGCAGCTGGGTATTGCAACAGAGTGTAATAACCCGCTCGGGTACTGCGGTCGCAACGGCAAATGCCCGCGCACACCCTGAATTCGGGCGGTACGCGGGCAGGTGGTCGATCGTCGTGGTGAAGCACAGACTCGGTGAGCACAGACGCGGTGAGCACGGATGTGACGAAGCCGAGACGCCTTCGGGGCTAGCGCAGCACCTTGCGTGCGGTGATCTGGCCGGTGTCGAAGCCGAGCAGGTGCAGGCCACCGTGGAAGCGCGCGTGTTCGACTTTGATGCAACGATCCATGACGACGGTGAGCCCCTTGCTCTCGCCGTAGACTGCTGCGTCTTGGTTCCAGATACCGAGCTGGATCCACACCGTCTTCGCGCCGACCGCGAGCACGTCGTCGATGACCGACGGAATGTCGCTGGCCTTACGGAACACATCGACGATGTCGGGAACCTCGGGCAGCGACGCCAGATTGGGGTAGGCCTTCTGGCCCAGAATGGTGTCGGCATTCGGGTTCACGAAGTACACGCGGTAGTCGGCCGACTGAAGCAGGTACGTGCCGACAAAGAAACTCGACCGAGCCGGGTTCGGCGAGGCGCCGACAATGGCAATCGACTTCGCTGCACGCAGAATCTTCAGGCGAGCCTTGGCATCGGGGCCAACCCAGGTGCGCTGTGATTTCAGCAGCTTGGCGAGAGGAGAGCTGGCCGGAACGTCGCAGGTCAGCCCATTGGCGAACTGCGTGGTGACGGTGTCGGTGGTGACGTTGTCGGTCTGTGCGGCCTCGGCCGCACCACCCGGTGCATCGATGGTGAGTGACATTACTTACCCTCCGTTGCTTTGGCCAGAGCTTGGTCTAAGTCGTAAACGATGTCGTCGGGGTCTTCTATTCCCACGCTGATGCGCACGATGCCCGGCAGAACGCCTGCTTCGAGCAGCTGCTGCTCAGAGAGTTGCGCGTGCGTGGTGGAGGCGGGGTGGATGACGAGGGTCTTGGCGTCACCGATGTTCGCCAGGTGGCTCGCGAGGTCGACGGACTCGATGAACGTGCGGCCGGCGTCGCGGCCACCCTTCACTCCGAAGCTGAAGACCGAGCCGGGGCCCTTCGGCAGGTACTTGAGGCCACGTTCGTAGTGCTCGTGGCCCGGCAGGCCTGCCCAGTTGACGAAGTCGACGCGCGGGTCGTTGTCGAGCCACTCGGCGACGATTCGAGCGTTGTCGACGTGTGCCTGCATGCGGAACGCGAGGGTCTCGACTCCCTGTGCGAGCAGAAAGGCCGAATGTGGGGCGAGAACGGGACCGATGTCACGCAACTGCTCGGCGCGCAGACGTGTGAGAAACGCGTATTCGCCGAAGTTGCCCGACCACTCGAGGCCGCCGTAGCTCGGCACCGGCTGGCCGAACAGCGGGAACTTCTCGCTGTGCCAGTCGAACCGACCGCTCTCGATGACAATGCCGCCAAGCGTGGTGCCGTGGCCGCCCAAGAACTTGGTGGCCGAGTGGATGACCACGTCGGCACCCCACTCGATGGGGCGGTTGAGGTAGGGGGTGGCGATGGTCGAGTCGATGATGAGCGGCAGCCCGTGGGCGTGCGCCACGTCGGCCAGACCCTCGATGTCGGCGATCTCGCCAGACGGGTTGGCCACCGTCTCTGCGAAGATGAATTTGGTCTTGTCAGTGATCGCAGCGGCGTAGTCGGCGGGGTCTGAGCTTCTGACGAAGGTCGTGTCGACGCCGAACCGGCGAAGGGTCACGTCGAGCTGCGTGATCGAGCCGCCATAGAGGTTGGCCGATGAGACGATGTGATCGCCTGCTCCCGCGAGAGACGCGAACGTGATGTACTGCGCGGCGAGACCGCTGGCCGTCGCCACAGCGCCGAGGCCGCCTTCGAGGCTGGCCACCCGCTCTTCGAATGCAGCAACGGTGGGGTTCGACAGACGGCTGTAGACGTTGCCGTATTTCTGCAGAGCGAACCTGGCCGCAGCATCCGCAGTGTCGTCGAAAACGAACGCCGACGTCTGGTAGATGGGCAGGGCGCGAGCACCCGTCACCGCATCAGGAATGTTGCCTGCGTGGATTGCCCGAGTTCTGAAGCCGTATTCGCGATCTGCCATGCCCCAACGCTACCCGAGCGCTCTGGCCCGGATGCCCGGGGTCGACTCCCTTGGTAACAATTCCCCTGCTCGTGGCCCTGTGCAGGAGTAGTTCGAAGGCGGTGACCCATCGTTCTGAACATCCGCATCGAATGGATGTCAATGCACGGCTGCCCCGCAGCATCCCAAGCTAAACTCGAACCACGTCAAAGTCGACCGAAAGAAGTGCCCGATGAGTGCTGGTTTTGCCACCATGTCCGTTGCATCGATCCTCGTTGAAACAGCGAGGCGCATGCCTGAAAGGGTGGCGCTTGTCGTGGGCCCGACAGAGACCACCTATGCAGAGCTGTGGCAGCAGACCCGTGAATACGCCGGGGCCCTCCGCGAGCGAGGAGTGAAACCGGGAACGCCCGTCGCCATGCTGATTCCGAACGTTGCCGACTTTCCGCGGGTCTACTACGCGGTGCTGTCGCTCGGTGGAGTCGTCGTGCCGATCCACGCCCTGCTGAAGGGCAAGGAGATCGAGTACGTGCTGCGCGACAGCGGCGCCGAGTTGTTGGTGTGTGCCGCGCCGCTGCTGACCGAGGGGGCGAAGGGCGCAGCGCTGGCGGGCGTTCCCGTTCTGAGCGTGCTGCTGCCCGACGCAGCCCCTGAACTGCCACCCCGGCTCGAAGACGAGGCCCGCAGCGCCCAGCCGATCGAGACATACGTTCCGCGTGACCCGTTCGACACGGCGACGATTCTCTACACCAGCGGAACAACCGGAACCCCGAAGGGCGCCGAAGGCTCCCACCTGGCGCTGGTCGAACAGGTGAACGTGTCGCTGCTGACCACCTTCGACATGAAAGAAGGTGACCGCGTTCTCGGCGCGCTGCCGCTGTTTCACACCTTCGGTCAGACCTGCACGATGAACACCGTCTTCCGGGCCGGCGCGACGCTCGTGATGGTGCCCAAATTCGACGGTGACACAGCCCTGCGGGTCATGAACGAGCAGCGTTGCACCATCTTCATGGGCGTGCCGACCATGTACATCGCCCTTCTCGACGCCGCCTCCCGCACCCCCGAGCGCCCGCCGCTGCGTTACGGCATCTCGGGCGGTGCAGCGATTCCGGTGGCGGTCATCACCAAGTTCCGTGAATCGTTCGGCACCGAGATCCACGAGGGCTACGGGCTCACCGAGACCTCACCGGTGGCCACGTTCAACATGGTGGGTGTGCCTCCGCGCCCCGGCACCATCGGAACACCCATCTGGGGAATCGATGTCGAAATCGCCGATTCGGAGGTGAGCGATTCGATCGTGCTGCTGCCGACCGGCGAGCTCGGTGAGCTGGTCATCCGGGGTCACAACCTGATGAACGGGTACCACAATCGTCCTGAAGACACGGCCAAGGCCATGGTCGACGGCTGGTTTCGTACCGGAGATCTGGGCCGCAAAGACCACGACGGGTACCTCACCATCGTCGACCGAACGAAAGACATGATTCTGCGAAACGGCTACAACGTCTACCCGCGTGAGGTTGAAGAGGTGCTGGCGAAGCATCCCGCCGTCTCGATGGTGGCCGTCTATGGCGTGCCCCACGAGACGCACGGGCAGGAGATCATCGCGTCTGTCGTGCTGGTTGCCGGAGCGTCGACCAGCCCCGACGAACTGAGCGCGTTCGTTCAAGAAGACGTGGCGCACTACAAGTATCCGCGGCACATCGACATCGTCTCTTCGCTGCCGATCGGCCCGTCAGGCAAGGTGCTGAAACGGGAGCTGGTCGCGGCGTATGTCGCCGCAGCAGACCAGCCGGCCGAGCCTGCTCCGATCAGAAGCTAGGTTCTGCCGAACGCTGTCACGTGAGAATCGCGACGGCGCCGAGAGAGAGCACCGCGATCAGGGCCCACGACGCGAGCCCCACAATCAGGGCGCGCCAACCGGTACGTGCCAGTGCGGCGAACCGGATGTTCGAACCGAGTGCGAAGAGTGCCATCGCGAGCAGCGCGGTCTGAAGCATGTCGGCGACCGAGAGCAGCTCGCCGGGCAACGGAACCACCGTGCGCACGACGACCGCGGCCAGAAAGCCGGCGATGAAGAGGGGCACGATGGCCGGGCGCTTGGCGCTCGTGCCCGAGCCGCTGCGCTTGATCTCGGCTGTGTTGCCGGCGCCCGCACGGAGTTCCCGCGCGTCGCGCGCACGCTCGACGAGCCCGACGATCGCCACCATGGGGGCGAGGGTCAGCACCCGGGTCAGCTTGACGACCACGGCAACGGCGAGCGCGGCCGGCCCGGCGATCTGAGCGGTTGCGACGACCTGACCCACGTCGTGCACGCTGAGCCCCACCCACATGCCGAACTGCTGCTCGTCGAGGCCGAGGGGCAGGCGCAGCACCGGCAGGATGAAGATGGCCAGTGTGCCGCACAGCGTGACGAGTGCGATCGGGGTGGCCTGGTCTTCGTCTTTGCTGCGGGTCACTGCGCTCATCGCGCCGACAGCCGATGCGCCGCAGATGGAGAACCCGGCGGCGATGAGAATGGGCTGGGTTCCCGGCAGGCGGAGCAATTTGCCGAGCCCGAGCGTCGCACTGAAGGTGATCCCCACGATGAGAACGATCACGATGATAGTGGGCCAGCCGAGCCCGGCAATATCGAACAGCGAGAGCTTCAGCCCGAGCAGCACAATGCCGATGCGCAGCAGCCGACGTGCGGCGAGCGCGATGCCCGGCTTCAGAACGGTGTCGAGCAGACGCTGGCTTGCAGGGATCTGCCCGGCGATCATTCCGAGCCCCACTGCAGCGGTCAGGAGCGGCACGGCGGGCACCAGCGAATGGATGCCCAGCGCCACCAGCGCGGCCACCCCCGCCACGACGACTCCGGCCCCCCACCGCGGCCACCACGTCGGCGTCAATCGGGAGCCGCTGCCACCTGCCGAACCTCCACCAGTGCTGCCAGTGCCGGCTCCGCCTTCTACCGCCATGACGGCAGCCAGTAGTGCAGGGTCAGAAGCCACCCGGGGATGGGCTGGGCCGTCCAGACCGGCCAGAAGAACACCGAGACCGCCACCGTGAGCAGAAGGTAGGCGCCCACCACCCACAGCGCGAGCACCCGTTTTCGACGGGCATCCGTTCTCGCGCCCAGGGCCAGCCCGATGACGAACGTCAGCCCCAGGATCATGTACGGCTCGAAGGCGATTGTGTAGAACTGGAAGATGGTGCGGTTCGCGTACATCAACCACGGCAGGTAACCGGCAACCATGCCCATGAGAATGAGCCCGACCTGCCACTCACGCTTACGAATGAGTCGGTAGACGAGGTAGAACAGGGCAGCCGTTGCAGCCCACCAGATGGCCGCGTTGCCCACCGAGGTGATGTTCGCGTAGCAGGTCTGTTCGCCGCAGCCGCCGGTGCCGTCGGTTGTCGTGTTCACGTACATCTGGGTGGGCCGAATCATGAACAGCCACGTGAAGGGGTTCGCTGCGTAGGGGTGCGGTGAATGTTCGTTCACATTGAAGTTGTAGACCGACACCTGGAAGTGCCAGAAGTTCTGGATGGTCAGTGGAACCCACGACAGCGAACCGGTCCACTCGGTGCCGCTCGTCTGGGCCCACGTTCGGTAGTACCCACCGGCCGTGGTGAACCAACCCACCCAGGTGGCCAGGTAGCTCGCCAGAAACAGCGGAACCATCACCAGAAAGGTCGCCGGGCCCTGCTTGAGGATGGCCGCACTGATCCAGAACGGAAGCCCCACGCGGCGGCGGGCGAGCGCGTCGACGAGCAGCGAATACACGGCGAACGCAACGAGAAAGTACAGCCCCGACCATTTCACGGCGCTGGCCAGACCGAAAGCCAGAGCAGCAGCCATCAGCCACGGGCGCCACCAGAACGTGGGCCCCCACGACGCTGTGAGCCCCTCTCGCTCGCGTCTGTCCACCCAGGCCGCCAGTCGCCGGGCATGCCATTCCCGATCGAGTAGCATCGCCCCGAAGCCCAGCAGCATGAAGAGCATCAGTATGCCGTCGAGAATGCCGATACGGGCCATCACGATGGCGTGCCCGTCGATGGCGAACAGAAACCCCGCGATGGTGCCGAGCAGTGTCGACTTGAAGAGTTTGGTGCCGATCATCGCGATCAGCAGCACAGCCAGAATGCCGCACACCGCGACCGAGATGCGCCAGCCGAAGCTGTTCTCTGCCCCGAACACCGAGAGGCCGAGCGCCATGATCCATTTACCGAGCGGCGGATGCACCACATACGACCCGACGTTCGTGAACTGGTTCACGTCGCCCGCGTTGAACGCGGTGTCTGCGTTGGCGGGCCAGCTGCCCTCGTAGCCCAGGTGAAGCAGCGACCACGCGTCTTTCACGTAGAAGGTCTCGTCGAACACGAGGCTGTGCGGGTCGCCGAGGTTCCAGAGCCGGAGGATGGCGGCGAGCAGGGTCACTGCGAGCGGGCCGCCCCATCGCCACGCGCTCTGGCGGCCAGGGGTGCTGAGCAACCGACCCCACCAGGCGTCGAGGCGGCTGCCGACGGGCTCGCGAACGTGCGCCGGGGCGTCTTCGGGCACAGGCGTGGGGGGTTCAGAGTCGGTCGTGAGGCTCACCCGCCCCATGCTACTGAAGGTGCCCGCCGCCGCCGTTCCCCGTGCCGGTTTCTGTGGATAACTCCAGTTTTGCGTGGAGGGTAGCGAGAGCATCCGGTGCCATATCGGGCAGACTGGGGGCATGATCATCCTCGCGGCGACGCCCATCGGCAATCTCAAGGATGCCTCGGTGCGGCTGATCGAGACCCTCGAAGCCGCTGAGGTCGTCGCGGCCGAAGACACGCGCGTCACGGCCAAGCTGCTGCGCGCGCTCAATGTGAGCAACCGGCCCCGGCTCATCGCGTTGCACGACCACAACGAACGCGAGAAGGCGGCAGAGCTCGTGGAGCTCGCCCGCAGCACCGATCTGGTCGTTCTGAGCGACGCAGGCATGCCCACCGTTTCTGATCCGGGGTTTCATCTCGTGCAGGCCGCGGTGGCGGGCGGGGTGGATGTCACGATCATTCCGGGCCCGTCAGCGGTCGTCTCGGCGCTCGCTGTATCGGGTCTGCCCACCGACCGCTTTACATTCGAGGGGTTTCTGCCGAGAAAGCAGGGCGATCGGCTGTCGACGCTCGGTGATCTGGTGCGCGAGCGGCGCACGATGGTGTTCTTCGAGTCACCGAACCGGCTGGCCGCGTCACTGGCCGACATCGCCTCGGTGCTCGGCGACGACCGGCTCGTCGCGGTCTGCCGCGAACTCACCAAGCTCTATGAAGAGGTGAAACGCGGGGGAGCAGCCTCGCTCGTATCGTGGGCCGAGGCCGGAGTCAAAGGCGAGATCGTGCTGGTTGTCGCGGGCGCCGCGGCCCTCGAGGTCACACTCGCAACGGGCGTTGCGCAGGTTCTCGAGCTGGTCTCCGACGGCCAGCGGCTGAAAGATGCGGCGGCTGCGATCGCCGACGCGACGGGGCTCAGCAAGCGCGACCTCTACGAAGCGGCGCTGCAGTCGCGGGCATCCACTACTCCTGCACAGGCGGCAGCGCACCTGAGCTTTCCACCACGGCCGTAACAGGGCCGGGCGCCCGGCCCCCGCAGCTTAGGATGTTGCTTATGTCTGACGGCTCTTCGTTCTATATCACCACCCCCATCTTCTATGTCAACGACGTGCCCCACATCGGCCACGCGTACACCGAGGTCGCCTCTGACGTGCTCGCGCGCTGGCACCGCCAGGCCGGCGACCCCACCTGGTTTCTGACCGGAACAGACGAGCACGGCCAGAAGATCCTCCGCACGGCCACGGCCAACGGTGTCACGCCCAAAGAGTGGGCTGACCGCCTGGTCGAGACCGCCTGGCAGCCGCTCTTGCAGACCATCGACATCTCGAACGACGATTTCATCAGAACGACGGATGCCCGTCACGAGGTCAACGTTCAGCTGTTTCTCCAACGCCTGTTCGACGCCGGCTACATCTATACGGGCGACTACGAAGGTGCGTACTGTGTGGGCTGCGAGGAGTACAAGCAGCTGGGTGACCTGATCGACGGCACAGGCCCCTACGAGGGCCAGCAGGTCTGCGCCATCCACTCGATTCCGGTCGAGCTGCTGCAGGAGCGCAACTATTTCTTTCGCATGAGCGACTTCACCCAGCCGCTGCTCGACCTGTACGAGTCGAACCCCGACTTCATTCAGCCCGAGAGCGTTCGCAACGAGATCATCGCCTTCGTGAAGCGCGGGCTCACCGACCTCTCCATCAGCCGCCAGAGTTTCGACTGGGGTGTGAAGGTGCCGTGGGACGACTCGCACGTCGTCTACGTCTGGTTCGACGCCCTGCTGAACTACATCACCGCGGCCGGCTACGGCTACGACGACGAGAAGTTCGCGCGGCTGTGGCCCGCCACCCACATCGTGGGCAAAGACATCGCCCGCTTCCACGCGGTCATCTGGCCGGCCATGCTGATGGCCGCCGGCATCGAGGTGCCCAAGCAGGTCTTCGGCCACGGCTGGCTCCTGGTGGGCGGTGAGAAGATGTCGAAGTCGAAGCTCACCGGTATCGCGCCGAACCAGATCACCGACACCTTCGGTTCTGACGCGTTCCGGTACTACTTCATGAGCGCCATCAACTTCGGCCAAGACGGCTCGTTCAGCTGGGAAGACCTGTCGGCCCGGTACCAGGCCGAGCTTGCCAACGGTTTTGGCAACCTCGCCTCGCGCTTGGTTGCCATGGTCACGCGGTACTTCGACGGCGTCATTCCTGACCCCGGCGAGTCTGAGGCGGCCGACGAGCGCGTGCGCACCATCGAGCGCCGGGTGGTCGACGACGCCGATGCGGCGATCGAGCGGCTGGCCATCCACGAGGCCCTGTCGTCGATCTGGGAGCTCGTCGACGAGCTGAACGGGTACATCACGGCGCAAGAACCGTGGGCGCTGGCGAAGAAACCAGAGCTGCTCGACCGACTGCAGACGGTGCTGTTCACGGCAGTTCGCGGGGTCGGTACGCTCGCCGTGCTGTTGTCACCGGTGATCCCCGAGGCGACCGGCACGCTCTGGCAGGCTCTGGGTGGTGTGGGTGAGATCACCGACGTGCCGTTGCGCACGGCGTACCACTGGGAGACCGACGGCAAGGTGTGGCCGCTTGAGCCGCTCTTTCCGCGCATCGAGAACATCGAGGGCTCTGGCGGCCCGGCGGCCCGTGAGTAGGCTCGAAGCATGACCGACGGCTCGCCCACCATACGCAAGCGCGAGCCGTCGGCCGGGCGCGACCTCACGTATCCGCCGCTGCCCCAGGCGCTGACCGTTCCGGTGTACGACAACCACACGCACCTCGAGGTGCAAGACGGCGATGATTCGCTGTCGTACCGCGAACACCTCGACCGGGCATCCAGTGTCGGCGTGCGCGGCGTGGTACAGGTGGGCGGCGACGTCGAAACCTCGCGCTGGTCGGCCGAGCAGGCACTTCGTGAGCCGCGGATGCTCGCCGCCGTCGCGCTGCACCCGAACGAAGCTCCCGTCTACGACGAGGCCGGCACGCTCGACGACGCGCTCGCCGTGATCGCCGAGCTGGCGACGCGACCCCGGGTCGCGGCCATCGGGGAGACCGGGCTCGACTTCTTTCGCACGTCGGGCGAGAAGGCGCTCGCGGCGCAGTACCGGTCGTTCGAGGCGCACATCGAGATGGCGAAAGAGAACAACCTCGCCATGCAGATTCACGACCGCGACGCACACAGCGAGGTCATCGCCACGCTGAAACGCGTCGGGGCACCCGAGCGCACTGTGTTCCATTGCTTCTCAGGAGACGCCGAGCTGGCCCGCGTCTGCGCCGAGAACGGCTGGTACATGTCGTTCGCCGGCACGGTGACGTTCAAGAACGCCGACAACCTGCGCGAAGCCCTCGCCGTCGCGCCGCGAAACCTGCTGCTGGTCGAGACCGATGCGCCTTTCCTGACGCCGGTGCCGCACCGGGGGCGGCCGAATGCGCCGTACTTGATTCCGTACACGCTGCGTGCGATGGCCGAGTACCTGGGCACCGATGCCTCGATGCTCGCGGCGCAGATCACGTCGAACACCGAGCTCGTCTACGGCTCGTGGAACGCCGAACCCGTCGTGCTGCCGAGCTACACCGACTGAGTCGCCGCCGATGCCCTGTTCTCCTGCTGCCAGATTTGCCAGACCCGCAAGACTTGCCAGACCCGCCAGACCCGACCCGAAAGAACCCTGTGACCGACCCTAAGGCCGCCCTCCTCGGCCCCGCCGAGATTCGCGACCTCGCCGAAATGCTCAACCTCACGCCCACCAAGAAGCTCGGCCAGAACTTCGTCATCGACGGCAACTCGGTGCGGCGCATCGTGCGCATCGCCGGCGTGCAACCAGGCGAGACCGTGGTCGAAGTGGGCCCGGGTCTCGGGTCACTGACCCTGGGCATCCTCGAGGTCGGGGCAGAGGTCATCGCCGTCGAAATCGACAAACGTCTCGCCGAGCAGCTGCCCCTCACCGTGAGCATGCTGCAGCCGGATGCCCGGCTCACCGTCATTCGCGACGACGCCCTTCGCATCCTGTCGCTGCCCGGTGCCCCCACGCGCCTGGTCGCGAACCTGCCGTACAACGTCTCGGTGCCCGTGCTGCTGCACTTTCTCGAGCACTTCTGGAGCATCCTCTCCGGCGTCGTCATGGTTCAGGCCGAGGTGGGGCACCGCATCGCGGCCGAACCCGGTTCGAAGGTCTACGGCAGCCCGAGCGTGAAGGCTGCATGGTATGGCGAGTGGCGAACGGCCGGCAACGTGAGCCGGCAGGTGTTCTGGCCGGTGCCGAACGTCGACTCAGTGCTGGTCGCCTTCGAGCGCTCGCGCACGAGCCTGGCCAGCGAAGAACTGCGGTTGTTGACGTTCGAACTGGTCGACGCGGCCTTCCAACAGCGGCGCAAGATGCTTCGGCAGTCGCTCTCCGTCGTGTTCGGTACCTCGAAGACGGCCAGCGAGATGATCGAGTCGGCGGGGCTCGATCCGACCGTTCGCGGCGAGCAGCTCACGGTTCACGACTTTCTCGCGATAGCGGTGGTACGACAGGCAGCACTGCGGCTCGGGCCCGATGCGGGGGAGCGGGCATCCGCCTAGCACACGGGTCGGCACGAAACGAGAAGTCGCTGGCTGAGCTAGGTTGAATGCATGACGATGAACGCGGGCTCCAAAGCGGTTCATGTCAGGGCACCTGGCAAGATCAACGTGTTTCTCAAGGTCGGTGCCGTCATGGACGACGGGTATCACGATGTGGCGACCGCCTATCAGGCCGTATCGCTCTATGAAGATGTGCGCGCGTACGCGGCCGACGACTTCTCGGTGACCTTCAGCGGCAGCATCGACACCTCGACCCTCAGCACCGACGGGTCGAACCTCGCCATTCGCGCGGCGCGCATGCTCGCGCACAAAGCTGGGTTTCGCGGCGGGGTGAGACTCGAAATCTCGAAGAACGTTCCCATCGCGGGTGGCATGGGCGGCGGATCGGCGGATGCTGCAGCCACCCTTCTGGCCTGCGACACGCTCTGGGGCACCGACCTCGGGCGCGAAGAGCTGCTCGGGCTTGCGGCCCGGCTCGGGGCCGACGTTCCCTTCGCGTTCACCGGCGGCACCGCCATCGGCACGGGGCGTGGAGACCAGCTCAGCCCGGCGCTCGCGAAGGGCCAGTTCCAGTGGGTGCTGGCGCTCGCCGAGTTCGGGTCGAGCACGCCAGAGGTGTACCGCGAGCTCGACCGGCACCGCGACCGGCACGCGCAAGACATCTTTCCCGCCCAACACCAGCCGTCAGTCGACGCGGATGTTCTGCAGGCTCTCCGCGCGGGCGATCCCCACATGCTGGCCGAGTCTCTGCACAACGATCTGCAGGCCCCCGCCCTGCACCTGGCGCCGCAACTCGGGCACGTGCTCGAGATCGGCGAGGCGAACGGTGCGCTCGCGGGAATCGTCTCCGGCTCCGGCCCCACCGTCGCCTTCCTGGCCGCCGACCTCGACGGCGCCCTCGAACTGCAGATCGCCCTCAGCGCGGCCCGCCACACCGTCGTGCGCGTCTCCGGCCCCGTGCACGGCGCCCGCCTCATCGGCGACTGAGCCCCCCGGCCCCCCCCCCCGAGCCCGGTGGCGTATACACATCTGACGCTGCCGCCCCATATAGAGGTGTAGATGTGGGTGGGGGCGGGATGATTAAAA